>JBAZGL010000055.1:0-2203 GCA_041652855.1 Candidatus Izemoplasmatales bacterium | reverse complement strand
ATCGTAGACGACTTATCGAACATGATATCGAAAATAAAATGAGATATAGTGGTGGTATTGTGATTGAGGGTCCAAAATGGGCTGGTAAATCTACGACAGCAGAGTTGTTTTCAAAAACAATCATTAAATTGCAAAACCCAATTGTAAAAAAACAGTATCAAACATTAGCAACTATTTCAAAAGATGAATTATTGGCAGGTGAAAAGCCAATTCTTTTTGACGAATGGCAAGAAGTTCCAGAACTATGGGATTTTATCAGATTAGACATTGATGAAAACAAGTATAAAGGCGCATATATTTTAACAGGTTCAACCAAAAAGCAAAATTTACCTGTTTCACACACTGGAACAGGTAGAATTAATTCGATATATATGAGACCCATGAGTCTTTTTGAAAGTGGAGACTCAACAGGCAGTGTTTCACTAAGTGCTTTATTCAAGGGTGAGAAACTAAAACCAGTAAAATCTAATATATCAATCAATGATATTGCCCAATTTATATGCCGAGGAGGCTGGCCAGGAAGCGTTGATTTGGCGGTTAAAGACCAATTGCTTCTCGCTAGAGATTTACTAGAAAGCATTATAAAAAATGATGTTGATGAAGTTGACGGTATAAAAAAAGACAAAGAAAAAATGAGAAAATTGATAAGAAGTTATGCTAGAAATATATCGACCTTAGCCACAAGCAAAACAATTTATCAGGATCAAAATAACGAAGGGCTGCTGCTAGATTACAAAACATTTGACTCTTATGTCAATGCATTACAAAGATTATTTATCATAGAAAACGTTAAAGCGTGGTCTCCACAAATTAGAAGTTCATCTACGATTAGAACATCAGATAAAAAACAGTTTGTTGATCCATCGATTGCTGTTGCAGCATTAGGTTTATCCATTGAAAAATTAAAAAATGATTTCCTCACATTCGGATTTTTCTTTGAATCTATATGCACAAGAGATATAAAAATTTATGCTCAATCACTTAATGGTGAGGTATATCATTATCTTGACTCCTCGGGTTTAGAAATTGATCTGATTATAGAATTAAATGATGGTAAATGGGCTGCAATCGAGGTGAAAATGGGCGAAAATGAGGTTGATAAAGCTGCAGAAAACCTCAAGAAACTTGCAAATTTACACAAGACTGTTAAACCCTCAATTTTGATGATTCTAACAAATACCCAATTAGGGTATCAACGACAAGACGGCGTATATGTTATACCAATAAGTTGTCTTAAACCATAGTTTTCAATATGACAGGTATAGTTGCATTTTCATGTAGAATCAATGAAAGGTTTTCATTTGTTAATGCACTGCCCCATAAAATGTTTCAAGATAGAATAGAGGATTATAATCTTCTTTCTTTAATCGTGACCGGTGCGGGCGGTCGAAAACCCAAAGAACTGTGAGGTCTAATTGTATTGTAATATAAGACCCATTGTTTTGTAAGTGCATTGGCTTCACTTAATGTACAAAAAGTTTCAAGGTTCAGAAATTCATCTCTCATCTTACTGTTGAACGATTCACAGTATCCGTTCTCCCATGGGCTACCAGGTTCGATATATGAAGTGATGACCCCAATATCAAAAAACCAGTTTCTAAGTTCCTTAGCGATGAACTCCGGACCATTATCGCTTCTGATGTGTGTGGGTAACCCATGAATAATGAAACAGTCCGCTAATATTTCGATGATGACTTTATGAGTCCAGTTTTTCCTTGGTTCGCTAAAAATGCATTTCCTAGAGTATTCATCAATGATATTCAACCATCTAATTGGTTTTTTGTTATCAAGGTTATCGGTAACAAAATCATAGCTCCAGACATGATTTTTATATTCTGGTCTCAGAACGAAGAAAACTATCAAAGATGCGCGCAACGATGTGGCAGGGATCTATCAGATTGATTCAGACGACTGAAGTCCATTCCAAAATCGAAGAAGGTAATCGTGTGAACATTTAATTCATCAGAATGAAAGCAGAAATACTCGAGTCAACTTTGTTTCAAATGAGGAATACAACAAAGATGAATCGAATTATTCGCTGAATATAGCCCTTATATCGATTGATACTTATCAAATTGATAAGCCAGTGATTTAGAAGTTAATATACATAGGAAAAGGCGACTTATACTTCTGTGTGGATCGCTTTTTTATCAGAAAGTTTCTCTCATATTGGTTAAACAGGCGGATATTTGTCCAAAAAGAT
>JBAZGL010000054.1:0-7387 GCA_041652855.1 Candidatus Izemoplasmatales bacterium | reverse complement strand
GCGATTTCAAAGTTATGAGCAGTTTCAAATGCGGTCAATTCAGCTTGAGACTTCGCGATGACAGTCGTTGTGGCTTGTTGACCGTTGACTGAGACTTCGATAATCCGTCCATTCGTGGCTTTATAGTAGAATCCACCTTCGTACGTATATACACCCTCATCTTCAAGCGGAATCATGCCGGCACTGCCCGTGAGCAAATTAAGTGCGACGACATAGGCATAGAAATCCTGATCTGTCACGCCTTCTCCCGGATGTTGCGATTCCATATCGATAACCCAGGCTTGGTACGTGGTTGTGGCAATGACATTGACTTCTTGAAGGGCAGAAGAATCTCTAGCCCGATCAATATAACCGGAGACTGAAGGGATTAATACTGCGGATAATATGCCGATGATTGCGATGACAACGATTAATTCTACGAGCGTGAAACCATTTCTCTTCTTTCTTGATATTGCCTTCATTTTTGCTTTCTCCTTATATGAATAATTTGTTCGATTACGAAGCCTATGATGATTTTGAATCCATTTCGTTGTATTGATATCCGACGCCCCAGATGGTCTTGATGATGGATGGTTGCTTCGGGTGAACCTGGATGGCTTTTCTGAGGTTTGCGATTTGGACGATAACGGCATTATCGTTACATGAATCATTTTTCCAAATGTAGCGTGAGATATGCTCTTTAGTGAATATCTGTTTGGGATTATCGATAAACAAGTAGAGCAGTTTGAATTGAATGGGCGTCAATTGTACTTGTTTCTCATGAATGAATGCTTCGTGACTGTCTAGGTTGATTAAGACATCACCATTCTTGACAATCTTTTTGCTATGATTATGAATCATGGATTGACGCCGGAAGATAGCGTTGATGCGCGCCTCAAGCTCGACCATCGAAAACGGTTTCGTCAGATAGTCATCCGATCCTAGCCGAAAGCATACCGTTTTACTCATTTCCGAAGTCTTTGTAGAAATGATGATGATGGGTATGTTGCTTGTTTGACGGATTTTCGTCAAAACTTGTTCGCCATTTATTTTCGGCAGTAATAGATCCAGAATGACAAGATCGATTTTGGCTTCACGAAACTTATCCAAGCCGGTCTGTCCATCACGCTCCACAAAAATCTCATAGCCGATTTTCGTCAAGCTAGACTCTATGAGCGATGCGCACAGAGCGTTGTCTTCAATAACCAAAATGGTCATATTCAAAGATAGGTCCTCCTTATCGGAGATTCATGCATACTTTGGTGTGCTTCCATTGAAGCAAGTCACGCATACATCATATTTGTCAAACGAGTGCATGATCGTAACGGTGCGTGCAGCAGCAGGGTTGAAATCGTTTCAACTGCTTTTGCGAAAACAATAACAAAGATTAATCTATAATCAATTTATGACACTCATTCATGAAATCGCGTCTCATATTTGATGATATGAGCCATTGATGGAAAAGTCAATATCAAGGCGTTTTCTGCTCATCTGAGAAAACGTGCAGAGACAGTCGCTTAGTTTTCTCTAATACGCTAATTGTAAACAAATATTATTATCGTCATATTAATTTTAGATTAATATCTTCATAAATCATCGGCCTAATGACAGATCCTCATAATCATAAGAAATCAATGTTTAAAAGATATTTTCTTCGGATTTAAAGATGTACCCAAAGCCGCGGACGGTGGAAATGATCTCTTTTTCAGGCGATATTTTTCTAAGTTTGTCACGAAGCTTGCAGATATGCACATTGATGATGTTGACATCATTCATATACTCGTCTTGCCAGACGCGCTCAAAGATGAATTCTTTGGATAATAGAAGATTCGGGTGCGTAATGAACAGGTGAAAGATCATGAATTCCTTTTTGCGAAGCGTCACCGGCTTATGGTGAATGAAGACTTCGTGAGTATTCAGATTCATTTCAATGTCTCCGACTTTCAGGATTTTTTCTTCAGGAATCACCCGGATATTCCGATTCATGACCGCTTTGATTCTGAGCATGACTTCAGTGACGGAGAATGGTTTTACGATGTAATCATCGGCACCCAGTTCAAAAAAAACAACCTTATCCACCTCGGATTGCTTTGCAGAAATGATGATGATGGGAATCGCAGAATAACTGCGTATCGTTTTGATGACATCTTCGCCACTGATTCCAGGCAGCATGATATCAAGAAGGACAATGTCAAAGTTTGCCCCTTGAAATTCAGTCAAACCTTCTTCGCCAGTCTTGGCGATGGTGAGTTTGCACCCTTCAAGCGTCAAAGCAGAACTGAGCATGGTCGCGACAAGCGCATTGTCTTCAACAATCAATATTCTTTCATTCATAGTCTATCAAACTCGCTTTCAGCAATCTATGGTACCATCGAGGCCTTGGGAGTCTTGTATTACGGATGTAAGGAATCCCTGGTGAAATTTATGCTTGATGTGCAATTCTCATTTGGTAGTTTTTGAGCGTATTGACAAAGGTGGTGATTTCGGTTTCAAGCGCTTCTATGTGTTTCTTGATGAAATACTCTTGGGGTTCATGGTAGATATTATCGATAAGTTGATTGATAATCCATACGAGTCGATGTGCACTGAGAAAAACGCATGACCCCTTGAAATTATGTAGTGCTTGATAGAGGTCCGTGGTGTCTTTTCGTAACAACGCAGATTTGATTTTTTTGAGATCCATTGGATATTCTTTGAAGAAAATATCAATGAGTTCTATTGCGAGCGCGACCGACATATCGATACGCTCGAAAAATTCGATTTCACTGAAAACCTTGATATCTGAAGGAACGATTTCCGAAGTCGAGTTTAGTGGTAAAGCAGGGATTGTGGGTAAGTGCTGGGAAATGATACGGTATAAATCAGTTTTATCGATGGGTTTGACCAACACATCATTCATACGAGCTGCTTTGAGCATATCTTGATCTTTATCGAAATTATGGGCCGTAATCGCGATGATGGGGATTTGCGCGTAATGCGCATTGATCCGTCTGATTTTCAGGGAGGCATCCACCCCAGACAATTTTGGCATCTGAATATCCATCAAGATGAGATCATAGTTTTTTGTTCGCGCCATTTCCACGGCTTCAAAGCCATTGAGCGCTTTATCCACATGTAGCCCATAACGTTCGATCATAATGCTCATGGCTTTATTGTTCAAGATGTTGTCCTCGACCAGTAACACGGTGTCTTTCCCGATGTTTCTTGGGGTTGATGCATCATCTTTAGGATGGAGGTTGTCATGACCTTGCGGCATCATGGCCTCCAACACTTCATTACGAGTCGCATATTTTTCAAGGATCGAATCGATGCGAGAATCGCGGTATAAATCGGTATGCACGCGGTCTTGATGTGGGTTGCAGATGATGATGCGATAAGGGGTGTCGCTGATATTTCCTTTCAAACGAATCAACGTGCGGAGGATCTCTTCGTGGTTTCCTTTTCTGAGAACGATGGAATGGTAGTTGTGTTGCGCGAGGCAACGTGCCACCTCGCCTTCATCCACCGATATGGTTTGAAGCGATAGTGATTCTTGTGCAAGCATCGGATATAATCGATCTTGTTCCCCCTTGTTTGTGATTAACAAGCACGAACAATCAGTTGGGAGCGCGATTTTGGGTTGAGAGGAAGATTTGGGAATGTTGAGAGTGAAAAGGAAGACACTTCCCTGGTTGAGTTCACTATGAAACTGAAGAGAGCCACCGAGTAGTTTGATGAGTTCGCTTGTGATCGCCAATCCCAATCCGGAACCGATTTGTTGATGGACAGATGCGGATTCGACTTGGAAATATTTGGATGTGATGTGATCCATGTCTTGTTTGGCGATGCCGACTCCGGTATCTTCGAATGTGAAGCGGATCCTGTAGCTATCGTCATGGGTTTCGATCAAATCGACGGATAAAGATATTCCCCCTGTATCCGTGTATTTGATCGCATTATTAAGCAAGTTCATGATGATTTGTTTCAGGCGGAGACTATCGATGACCATTCTTGAGGGAATTGAATAATCAAAGCGAAAGTTTAGATCAAGGTTTTTTTCCTGTGCCAACAACGATTGAATGCGAACGATTTTCACGATTTCTTGTTCGAGATCGATGCTTTCGGGCTTGAGTTGGATATGATCGGTTTCCAATTGATCCAAATCCATGTAGTTTGTGACGATTTCCTTCAAAGACTCCAATGACAGATAGGCCACATCCAGATAATGACTTTGTTCATCGGAGAGGCTCATGGTTTTGATGAGGTATATCGCGGAAGCGATTCCTTCGAGTGGGGCACGAAGTTCGTGGTTCATTTCGGTCAAAAAGGCGGGTTCCTGACGCAATTGATTTAGGGTTGTCGACTTATTGATTTGTGGGGATACATAGCGTTTTTGAGACATCAAGGTATGTGTAATCATTTTGGCAAACAAACTGAAAAGTGACAATTCACCTGCGTTGTCAATAAGGGTTTGGTTTGGATTTATGAACGTGATGAACCCAAGAAATGTTTCATCATAGAAGAGTTGGAATGATATATGTTCCCGTGCGCTTTTAGTCAATGACTCGAGTCGTCTGATTTCAGAGTCCTGAGGAGGAAAATCTTTTTTCGTGAGATAATGGGAATGTGCACGAAACAATGCCTGTACCGATTCGACGAAGACATCGGGAAAACGAAAATCCTTGAGGCTGTTTTCATTGAGTGTGATCGTGTCCTTGATCCAATGATGCGTAAGGGATACACCTTGATCCGAATCAAGTTTCTGGAAGATGAACGCTACGTCACAATCGGCCTGTGGCGCAATCACAGCCAGAACTTCATTGATGATTTCCGATATATGGACATCCGTGGGTGGTGAAATGGTGCTTGTCATGACCGATAGGAGGTTCACGATCGTTCTGATGAGTGTCGGAGGAGAAGCGGGTTCAGCCGATCGTGTTTTGCTCGTGAGGTCTTGAGTTTGGGTATGTTGGTGATTAATGATATTTGCCACCGGAATCGCTGCATCAAAGGTATTGTTCATCTTTTTAAGCTTATGAGCGATTTTTCTGGAGCATTCTTCCAACATGGTTGGGTCGGGAGGAGGTGCCTTTTTGGGTAGAACCAAAATGATATTCGCTAAGCATTTTCCATCATGGACGATCAGAAGCAGCACGATTTTTCCCAAGGAGAATCGCTGAATGATATAAGAGATCGATTTCTTTGGCACGACATTGTGTGTCAATGTGTTCATGCTAGAGAAAATATAAAACAGTTTTTGGGGTGTCTTTTGGTAAAAATCGTTATTAACTGGCCATTTTTTTCCGATGATCTTAAAGCCGATGATCCGTTCCACTTTTTTGATATGCTGAGGATTTCCGGACAATGCGATGGATGTCATTTCGCAGATGCTGGGATTGAGCAGATTGAGCATGGCGAATTTAGCATGTGACTCTTTCAATACGGTATCTGTGATCTTTTGGTAATCGGATTGATGTGTGCTCATCGAGAAAAAATTACGAGAGATATCCGGAAGATTCGGAGATAGAGCGATATCCACATAAATGAGTGCGCAATAGTCCTTTTGCGGCGAATAAGCGATGACACGAAAATATTTATTGGCTTGACGGATGAAATGTAAGACTTCGTGGGTCTTTCCTGTTTTGCACACTTCACCTAAGAATGAGATCCAACTATCGATCTCTGTATTTATGCCGAAATTGTCTGATTTCATGAGGATGCCAATTAGATGCTTTCTATTGATTCCGGTAATGGATTCATAAGCATAATTGACATTTTCATACACGATGTTTTGCGCTTGATTCGATTCATCGAAAATCACACGAACAAGTGCATAACCTAGGGGTAAATGATTCATTAATGGGTCACGAAAATGGGTCACAATAGCGAGTTTCCTCCCGGCAGAAACTTAACATATTATGATACTTATGCGCACTCGTGATGTCATGGTTCTTCGAAAAGGGTCCATCAAATGCGTGTATTCGAATCTATTATAACAAACAGGAGAATAATAACAGTAGTTCTGGCCGTTTTTATAACGATTCATATTGTATATTATACAATTTCATCCATTATTCATTTTTCTTCGTAGATGATCGTCGATAATTCGTTTAAAGTGGTTAATCCGCTCAGGACTTGTTGTTTTGTCGTTTCATATAGAGTCATCATGCCATGCTCAATGGCCTTGTCGCGGATTTGTTCGGTGGATGCCCGCATTTGGATCAGGTTTTTGATGCTTTCATCGATTGTCAGCACTTCGTGGACGCCCAATCGTCCTTTGTAACCGGTATAATTGCACGCAGGACAACCCTTGGCTTGATAGATCCAAGCGGGCTCAGTCAATCCGAGTATGTGCATTTCCGGTTCTTTTGTTCTCATGCGTCTGCGACAGTTCAGGCAAAGCCTGCGTACCAAACGTTGGGCAACGATTCCGATGATGGCATCGGCGACAAAATAGGGTTCGATATTCATATCCAACAATCGCGATATACTACCAGGTGCGTCATTAGTGTGGAGTGTCGATAGCACAAGGTGTCCCGTGATGGCTGCGCGAATCGCGATTTGTGCGGTTTCTTCATCACGAATTTCACCGATCATGATGACATTGGGGTCTTGACGAAGGATACTTCTCAATGCGCGCGCGAATGTCAAGTCGGCTTGAGGGTTGACTTGAACTTGATTGACACCTTCAATGGAATACTCCACGGGATCTTCGACGGTGATGATATTTCGTGAGCTGGAATTGAGTTCTTTGATGAAGGAGTATAACGTTGTGGATTTTCCACATCCAGTCGGCCCCGTCAACAAGATGATGCCATGGGGTTTTTTCAGCATTTTGTCAATGAACACATTTTCTTGTTTCAAGAATCCGAGTTGCGGCCGTTCAAAGGAATACGCATCGGTATCGAGAAGTCGGATAACGATTTTTTCTCCGTGGATGGTCGGCAGCGTTGAGACCCGGAAATCATAATCGATTTCATTGACTTTTTGTTTGATTCGCCCATCTTGGGGGATGCGCTTCTTAGCGATATTGATGCCGGAGATGATTTTGATGCGCGTTAGGACGGCGGGATACAAATCGACACCGAAAGATGAGGCTTCATAGAGCATGCCATCCACGCGATAGCGGACACGTACCAGGTTTTCGAATGGTTCGATGTGGATGTCGCTGGATTTATGGGCCACCGCTTCTCGGAAGAATGAGTCTGACAAGCGCACCGCAGGAGCGTTTTTGATATCGGCGGCATAGAGATCGCTGGTATAATCCGATGCGGTCTTTCCGGTTTCTCCGTTGAGCGTGAAGTTTGAAATCGCTTCAACGGTGGAACTGCGGGAAAAGACGAGATTTTTGATGGCGCTGATCTTTTTCTTGGTGGATACGATGAGTTCGATTTTGGGGTTATCTATGCTTTGAACCCGCATGATTCCT
>JBAZGL010000053.1:0-7389 GCA_041652855.1 Candidatus Izemoplasmatales bacterium | reverse complement strand
CTTCGAAGCTGATCATTCGGCGCATGGAGACTGATGGCAAGATTGCTTCTGATCGGCTCATTGGCGTAGGCAATGATTTTGGGGACAATTCCTGCGGTCGAAACCGTGATGTGACGTTGCCCGATCGCCAGCCCTTTGTCGTGGTTGATCAGCGCGATGAAACGAACGATGGCATCATAATTGTCAAAAGGTTCTCCCGTGCCCATCACGACGACGTGTGAGACGCGTATCTGTTCGTTCGTGCCGATGGCGACCACTTGACCCACAAGTTCTTCAAGCGAAAGATTTCGGACTTTTTTGGCTAAACCCGACGCACAAAAAGCACACCCCATATTGCATCCGACTTGTGAAGTGACGCAGACGCTATTGCCATAATCATGACGCATCAACACCGATTCGATCAGATGTCCATCCTCAAGTTTGAACAAGAACTTCTTCGTCTGATCTTCCGACTCGTGAATCGTCTGGATCTCGAGCAGCGAAAACGAGAACGTGTCATTTAAGAATGTGCGTAAGCATTTCGAGAGATTGGTCATGTGCTCGGGATCGATCATTCGCTTTTGATATACCCATTCAAAAATCTGTCCCGCATGGAATTTCTTAAAATCATGTCGCAACAGGTATTCCTCAAGTTCTAAGAGCGATAACCCGTAGAAATTAACCCGATTCGCCTCGCCCATCAAATCCTGCCTTTCTTACGTGAGACAGCCCACAACGCGAGTGAGTAAAAGACGAGAAGCGTCCCGATCAATACGAGGATGTGGGACCAGTTGGGCATCACGTCGTCAAAGGCAATGAAGTGGACGCCCAAGGCCTCTTTGACTTCCATAGGAAGATGATTGAGCGTCACGGCTTCATTCATCATTATCTGTCGCATCAATACCGCCGCATGCGATACCGGGAAAAACTTGATTGCGATCTGAACCGCGTTCGGCAAAGAGCCTATTGGAATATAGATTCCCGTCAAAAACCCTATTACAGTCCCCAAGATCGTCGATGCCGTGCCAAATGCATTCTGACTTCGGACAAAGGTGGTGATGAAAAAGACAAGGGCGCTGCTCGCGCTGACGGACAGAATGATGAGACCGAGAATCTTGATCAATGCAGTAAAGGATACGAAAGAGCCACCGTAGATGATGATATAAACTTCCGCAAGCAGGAATGTGAAAATGCTCATGATGATTCCGATGATCACGGAACTCGCGATATAGCTTAAGACGAGTTGCCAGCGTTTGACAGGTGCGACCATGAAATCCTTGATGATATGGTTCGCACGGTCATCCACCATGATGCCAAATGCACCCATGCACGTGGTGATGGATGCCACAGCGACGACACCGCCCATGATCCATGAATCCATGAGAAAACGCGCAGAATCAGCCATTCCCGGTAAGTGATCCACCATCGAAGAAATCATATTTCCGAGAAACAAAACATATAAGCCAATAATGATGATGACACCGAGCATCGAAAAAAACACCGACGCTTTGTCGCGGAAGAACAGGCGTAGATTGCGCTTGATCAGATAAATCATCATGAGCGTATCTCCTTTCCGGTAATACCGATGAAGGCATCATCCATCGTCCCGTTCATGACTTGGAAACTCAAAATCTCTGCTTGGAATTCTTTCAGCAAATCAATCGCCTGCAATGTATCATTCAAGTGGATGATATAGAGATCGTTTTGCTTATCATACGTAATTTGGTGTTGGTCAAGGATTGTGCCAAAGGCCTTTAAATCACGCGGCTTGATGCGAAGCGTGTCGCGTGAATAGCGATCCTTTAACTCCATCGGCGTCCCTTTTGCGGCAATCTCTCCGTTATCAATGACAATCACGTAATCCGCGTCATCCGCTTCTTCCATATAATGAGTGGTCAAGAAAACCGTCATCCCCGTCGCTACTTGTAATGAGCGAATCGTATTCCAGACATTTTTGCGTGTTTGGGGATCGAGTCCGGTTGTGGGTTCATCCAAAAACAGGATTTTGGGATGATTGACGAGCGCGCGCGCGATATCTGCACGTCGACGTTGCCCGCCGGACAAGGTGCTGTAACGCCTGTGTGCCAAATCCGATATATTGACAACTTCCATCGCTTCGTTCGCCGCTCGTTCCAGCTCTGCTCTACCCATACGATAAAAACTGCCCCGCGTCATCAGATTCTCTTTCACCGTCAGCAAGTCATCAAGCACGCTGTCTTGAAAGACAATCCCGATATCTTTGCGAATCAATGCGTCATCTTTCCCGACGTGAGCGTCATGGACGGTGACACTTCCGGCATCCATGGACAACAATGTGCAGATGATGTTGATGGTGGTTGATTTCCCCGCGCCGTTCGGACCCAAAAAGGCGAATAACTTCCCTTTTTCAACGTAAAAATCGATACCTTTAACCGCTTCGACTTCGCCATAGTTTTTCTTCAATCCAACGACTTCGATCACTTTATCCAAAAAAAATCACACTCCTTTTGGCTATCGGTTTGATTATAGCACGAACGCCGCCTTTTGGTCAAAAAAAATCAGTCTCTGTGCAAGAGACTGATTGAGTTCAAGCGACTCTTAACGTCGCTCCAAGGTCTTTGAGCAATTGGGCCAACACTTTTTGGATCATGCCGTCCACTTCTTCTGTGGAAAGTGTTTTATCCTGATCTTGAAACACGAGATTCAACGCCATTGACTTTTTGCCTTCCGGAATCGAGTTTCCTAAGTAAACATCAAAGATTTCCACATCCATGAGTTGGGCTATCTTCGCTTTCAGGACACAAGCGCGCACATCGCCGGAGAGAACTTCTTTATCCATGATCAAAGCGAGATCGCGCGTGATGGCGGGATATTTCGACAGTGGAATGTAGTGATAGGGTTTTCGATGTTGTAATAGAAGACCCACGTGAATTTCGAAAACGAAGACATCCTCAAGACCCTTTTCCTGCTCAATCTGCGGATGAAGACGTCCGAGATATCCTGCAAAAGCATCTTGGACGCACAACTCGGCAACGAGCCCCGGATGAAATGCGGAAGGAGCCTCATCGGCCGGACGTATCGCCCAATCTTCAATGCCAAGTTGGTCGCAAAGCGCTTCGATCATTCCCTTTAACAAGTAGAAATCGACTTCCTCAGCCTTCTTTTGCCAAAGTGAAGGTCGATACTTCCCTCGCATGAGTCCAGAAAGGAAGAGTACTTCATTGTTTGGATGATAACCCCTTCCCAACTCGAATAAAGCCATATCGTTGCGTTGACGTGCTTGATTATAGATTGCGACATCGATGAGAGAAGGCAGAAGCGAGTGACGTAAGTGCGCCCGTTCCTCCGATATCGGGTTCAGAACTTTGATCGGCGTATCGGCCGTACGACAAAACAGATTGATCTCCTTTTCCGCCACCAATGAATAGGTCACGGTTTCATCAAACCCAAAACCTGTCAAGGTATTGCGAATCCGTCGAATCATTTTTTGCGTGTCGCTCAACCCTCCACGAGTCAACGTGGCGGGAAGAGTCGTGGAAATGTAGTCATAGCCGTGGATCCGGACGATCTCTTCGATGAGATCCTGATCAGTTCGGATGTCGAGACGCCGTGTGGGAATCGTGACGAGAAAAGTACCATCATTCTCCGAATATTTGAAGTTGAGTCGGTGAAGGACATTCCCGACTTCTTCATCGCTATAGATGCGACCCGTGATCTTGGCAAGGTGCTTGAGAGACAAACTGATTTTGTAGGGATTAAGAGAATGCACATCGAAGAAATTAAAGTTGCGAACCGGATGGCCTCCCGCGAGTTCAATCATCATCTGTATCGCTTTGATCGCCGCTTCTTTCGTGCGCGCCGGATCGACTCCACGTTCAAAACGGATGGAGGATTCACTGCGCAAATCGAGACGTTTCGCGGTTCTTCGCACACTAAGAGGATCGAATACGGCCGCCTCGAGAAGAATATTCTGGGTGTGATCGTCCACTTCGCTTTCCGCACCGCCCATGACCCCGGCCAAGGCAATCGGACGAGTGCCGTCGGTGATGACGATGTCATCTGCTTCCAAAAGACGCTCTTTCCCATCCAAAGTCATCAGTTGTTCACCCTTGGCGGCTTGACGGACGATGATCCGGTTCGTCTTCAGTTTGTCATAATCAAAAGCGTGGAGCGGTTGTCCGTACTCGAGCAACACGTAGTTCGTAATGTCGACGATATTGTTGATGGGGCGGATGTTTACGGCAAGCAAACGCGCCTTGAGCCACATCGGACTTTCCTTGATGGTGACGTTTCGTATGACATGAAGATAATACGAACGACATCCTTTCGTCTCCGTGAATACCGAGACGGGATTCGGTTCATCCCCTTTTTCGATTTTGACTTCAGGGATTATCACGTGTGTGTCAGTCACTGCACCTAACTCATAAGCCACCCCGATATGCGATAACAAATCCGCTCGGTTTGGCGTCAAATCGAGTTCAAGAATATAATCATCAAGGTGCATGTATTGAAGCGGATTCCCGCCAACAGGGGCATTCGCATCCAAAACATGGATACCATCCTCCAAATGAAATTTATGCTCGATTCCCAGTTCGTCCAAAGATACAATCATGCCTTGGGAACGAACCCCGCGAATTTTGGCTTCTTTGATCGCGATACCTCCGGGAAGGCTCGCACCGACTTGGGCAACAATGACTTTTTGCCCTTTTGCCACATTCGATGCGCCGCAAACGATATCGAGCACCGAACTGCCGATATCGACTTGGCATAGATGCAAGTGATCCGAATTGGGGTGTTCGACGACATTGAGCACGTGACCGATGATGATATGGTCCGCTTTGATTAGCGGTTCCAGGCGCGATACTTCCGCGCTATGCAAGTTGAGTCGATTTCTAAGTGATGCCAAATCATCGGTCACATCGAGATAGTCTCTGAGCCAGTTGATCGATAATATCATGATATGCGCTCCTTTCAAAGAAACTGTCGGTTGAAGCGAAGGTCATTTGTGAAGAACATACGGATGTCATCGATGCCGTATTTCAGCATCGCAATCCGTTCAACACCCATGCCGAACGCAAAACCCTGAAATTTTTGCGGATCATATCCCGCTTGGGTCAAGACCGCATTGTTGACCATTCCCGCACCGAGAATTTCGATCCATCCGGTTTGCTTGCATAACGAACAACCTTTGCCGTTGCAGCGATGACAAGAGACATCGACTTCCACACTCGGCTCTGTGAAGGGGAAGAACGATGGGCGCAGACGAATTTCGCGGTCTTCACCAAAGAGCGTGCGTGCTAAAACCAACAATGTGCCTTTCAAATCCGCGAGCGTTGTCTTGTCGTCGATAACCAAACCTTCAATTTGGGTGAACTGATGGCTGTGTGTCTGATCATCATCATCCTTGCGGTAAACCTTGCCCGGACAGATGATTTTCAAGGGGGATTGTTGCCTGTTTCCCAGCAAGGTACGCACCTGAACCGGCGAAGTATGCGTTCTGAGAAGCAACTCCTCCGTAATGAAGAATGAGTCCTGCATGTCGCGTGCGGGATGACCTTTCGGCAAGTTCAACATCTCGAAATTATACAAATCCGTTTCTACTTCTGGTCCCTCTTCAATCGTATAACCCATACCGATAAAGAGGTCCTCGACCTGTTCGATGACCTGCGTGAGAATGTGCTTCGCGCCCAAATTCATTTTTCGCCCCGGCAGCGTGACATCTATTCGTTCCTTATCCAACTGATCCTTGACGTTTTTGGCCTCAATCCTGGCTTTGCCCGCATCGAACAATGCTTCGATCGCGGCCTTCGCCTGATTCACTTTCTGACCAAAAATCGGGCGCTCTTCCAAAGATAGATCCTTCATTTTCTGCATCATCTCCTGAATGATTCCCTTGCGTCCAAGATACTTGCTCTTGCATTCGTTCAACCCTGGAAGCTGATGAATCTGATCAAGTTCTGTCTTGACGGCTTCGACGATGTTTTGAATTGATTCCATGATTGCATACCTCCTTTGAAAAGAAAAATCGCCCTGAAAAGGGCGATCAATATAACCGCGGTACCACCTTTGTTCTAGAAATATTTTCTAGCACTCATTGCCGATAACGCCGGCCTGCGGAGAGGATTAGTCCCACTATGAAGTTGAATTCGTCGGGTTCGACCAGGCGTTTCCACCATCTGCCTGTCTCTATAAGCCGAAGTAACCGATTACTATGGCTTCATCATCGCTTTATGATAGAGTCATTATACCATGTTTCAACCTTTATTCAATACTCATCTTCTAGTTCTTGCCAAAATCATCAACAAGCGTAATATTTCGATGTATAACCAAACCAATGTCACCATCAAGCCAAGGGCGAGAATCCAACCGACGCTTTGATCCGCACCGGCGTCGACCGATGACTTGATCGACTCAAAATCCAAAAGCAGAAACAAAGCTGCTAAAACGGCAGAAATTCCACATACAAGATAATATAACGGGCCAGAGAAGGGCAGAATCAGTGACAGAAGCGCCATGATGATCACTGCGATCAATCCGACAACCAAGACCGAAGCGAAGCGATGAGTCACCTTGATGATTCCCGTCGAATACAGAAGCATCATGACCAACAGAACGATCAAAGTCGTCAAGATTGCCGTCGGTACAATGCCTTCGTACAAGAAGGATGCAATTGCAGAAATAAACCCGAGCACCACACCTTCCGCCAACGCATAGACCACACTCGCATAGGGCGCAAAACGAACCGAACGGGTTCCGACGATGACGGAGATGAAACCGATAATCATCGCCCCAATCAACAAGCCAAGACCGACGCTCTCAAGATACATATACGTCAGAATGCCGCTCACGGCGATCAAAAACACCAAGAATACGGTTTTCGCGGCCACATTGGCGTAAGTGAGCGGTCGATCGCTGACAGCAGTATAGGATGATGCCGTACGCATCACAGGATTTGAACTACGTAATCGAAACATAAAGTGCCTACCTCCAAGTTTAATTGTATTGATTATACGCTAAAAACGTGATGAAATGATGTGGAAAATCAAAAAACCATTAAGGTATTATAGGTCAAACAACGAAATCTGATCGGTTTCGATCATCCCTTCAAACACGCCCAAATCTTCTAGTCGATCAAAGATGGTTCTACTCAGTTTGGTGCGCGTTCTGACATCTTGTTTGGAAATGAATGGCTTTTCTTGACGGGCATCGATCACCGAATTCGCAGCTGCCATCCCCAGAGAGTCGACTACGACAAAGGGCATAATCAGTGATTTTTGGTCCGCGGAGACCAGAAAATCGGTCGCATGAGACTTATGAATATCGATCGGCGAAAATGTAAAACCCCGTTTATACATTTCAAGCGCGATCTCGAGCACGGTTACCAAATTCTTCTCCCGTTCCGTAGCGTCACTTTTATCGTTGATTTCTCTT
>JBAZGL010000052.1:0-7562 GCA_041652855.1 Candidatus Izemoplasmatales bacterium | reverse complement strand
GCCTACTGTGATTTGACAACGGGACAGAATAACATTGTGGCCATTCCTGATGATATCGATTTGGTATCGAGTGAGATCATGAATCTCAACCTTAGAGAATTGATCGTCTCAAGTGATTTCAATCGCAAGCAGCTCGCGCGAACGTTAGAGCAATACCCCTTGACCTTGTCAGTATCCGATGAAGTCCATATCCCTGATTATTATCGTTCCCTCATACAAGACATCTATGATAAAGACATGTTGCATGCCTTCGGTCGATTGATCAACTATTTGCTCAAGACACAGAAGCGCGAGCTCATGCACTTGCAAAAGGTCGTCGTATTCGAATCCCGTCAATATTTGCGGATGGATCATCAGACGATCCGCAATCTGGAATTGATTGACACGATCCGCAGCCAACAACGTCAAGGCACATTATTATGGCTGTTGGATCATTGTGAAACCGCGATGGGATCAAGAATGCTCAAACAAAACATCTTGCGGCCAATGATTCATCGGGACAGGATCGTTGAACGTCACCAGACGGTCGAGGCTTTTAACGAGCATTTTATCGTCCGCGAGGAAATCAAGAAACACCTGAGTCATATCTATGATCTCGAACGGATCATCGGTCGCGTGAGTTTCGGGACTGCCAATGCGAAGGATATCGTGAATCTCTCGCGTTCACTTCGCCATGCGCCTGAGATTTTCGGTTTAATCCTGTCCACAAAACATCCCTCGATCATGCGACTCGCAGAATCGATTCATGATTTCACCTCTTTGACCGAACTGATCGACCAAGCGATTGTGGACGACCCACCTTTCACAATCAAGGAAGGCGGCATGATTCGCACAGGATATTCAGCGGAACTCGATGAAATCCACTATCATTCGACGCATGGAAAAGAGTGGCTCGAAGCATTCGAGACAGCGGAACGTGAACGCACCGGTATCCGCAAACTGAAAATCGGTTCGAACCGCGTTTTCGGGTATTACATCGAAGTGACCAAGAGCCAAATCGATTTGGTCAAGCCCGAATTCGGGTACGAACGCAAACAGACGTTGGCAAATTCAGAACGTTTTATCACGGATGAACTCAAGCAAAAAGAAGCGATGATTCTCCATGCGCTTGAATCGAGCATTGCCCTCGAGTATCAATTGTTTGTCGATATCCGCGACCGCGTCCGCGAGCAGATTTTAGAACTCCAAGTTTTGGCGAAACGTCTCGCGCTGATCGATGTTCTCATCGCATTTTCCCGCGTGGCCATGGATTATCGATATGTCAGGCCCGAGATCATCGAAGAATCCAAGATGATGATTTATGATGGTCGTCATCCGGTGGTCGAAAAAATGTTGACGGAGACGACATTTGTCCCCAACGATCTGATAATGGACACCGCGACATCGATCCTTCTTATCACGGGACCCAATATGTCGGGGAAATCCACCTATATGCGTCAACTCGCACTCATCGTCATCATGTCTCAGATCGGTGCGTTTATACCAGCAAGTCAAGCCTCTTTGCCGATATTTGATCAGATATTCACGCGCATTGGCGCACTGGACGATCTCGCCAAAGGGCAATCGACATTCATGGTCGAAATGCTCGACGTCAATTACGCGCTGAAAAACGCCACCTCATCCAGTTTGATTCTCTATGATGAAATCGGCCGCGGGACGGCGACGTATGATGGTATGGCGCTCGCTCAGGCGATCATCGAATATCATCATCATAAGATTCGCGCCAAGACATTATTCTCGACGCATTATCATGAGTTGACCTATCTGGAAGATCAGCTTTCATCTCTACACAACGTCCATGTTCAGGCGCGCGAAGAGAAGGGAAATATCGTATTTCTTCATATAGTCAAGGATGGACCCACGGATCGTTCCTATGGGATCCACGTGGCAAAACTCGCGCATATGCCCGCTGTTTTGATCAAGCGTGCGCGAGATATTTTGGAGGAACTCGAAAAAAATCACGGATATAACGTCGTGAAGCCGCAAACCATCGATTTGTTCAATTACGAGGAAGCGATTCAAAGCGAGAGCGCAATACAAGATCATTACGCGTCCATCATCGAGCAGATCAAGGAAATCGATATTGCGGAAATGACGCCGATGAAGGCCATCAACATTCTCGCGTCCATCATCGAAAGAATCCATAACCAGTCGTAAAAAATCCATGAGAAAGAGGTAAGTTCATGGGAAAAATCATGCAACTCGAACCCAGACTCCAAAATATGATCGCTGCCGGCGAAGTCGTTGAACGTTTGGCCAATGTCGTCAAAGAATTGGTGGAAAACGCCATTGATGCCGAGGCCACGATGATCGATATTGCTCTTGAAGAGTCGGGATTCAAAAAAATCGTGGTCCAGGACAATGGCAGCGGCATGGATGAGGCGGATGCCTCAGCGTGTTTCAATCGCCACGCGACATCAAAGATTCGTAGCGAATATGACTTGTTTCACATCCATTCATTGGGTTTTCGCGGTGAAGCGCTTCCCGCAATTGCATCTGTATCCCACGTGGTGCTGACCACAACCCAAAGTGATGGAGCTGCTATTCAAATCATCTATCAAGACGGTCGTATGATTGACAAGACATCAACATCCGCCAAAAAAGGTACACGGGTTGAGGTGTCGCGTCTCTTTTTTCATACGCCCGCCCGATACAAATACCTGAAATCGCCTCAGACGGAACTCGGCGAGATCCTGTCGTTGGTCAATGCCTACGCCATCGGTCATCCAAAAATCGCCTTTTCCATCATGAATAACGGGAAATCGTATTTACATACTTCCGGATCTGGAGATATGCGCGAGATCTTCGCACGCATTTACGGATTTGATGTGGCAAAATCCATGCAATTCTTCTCGGGCAGTAATCGTGATTATCGGATATCCGGATACGCGGCATCTCCGTTGGAAAATCGGGCGAGCCGCAAATATATGAGCATCTTTGTCAACCATCGCGTCATCAAAAACTTTCCGCTGACGCAAGTGTTTGAACGCGCTTATCATCAGAAACTTCCAATCAAGCGGTATCCGATCGTCCATTTGGATATCGAGGTCGATCCGCAATTGATCGATGTCAACGTTCATCCCAACAAACTAGAAATCAAATTTTCTGAAATCGAATCACTCCACGCCTTGGTATATTCCACGATTTCGAACTTGTTCGTTTCCTACCGCATCACCGAGACCGCGCATCTCGCAAGTGAAGCCTCCGAGCATCCAAGGCAGGAAAGTTACTTCAACCAAACGTTACTGGAGACTGATCCAAAGGATTTTGACACCTTTACGGAGCGTTTAGAAGTCAGAAATACACAAGATCCGAGAGAACTCGCATACATCGGTCAACTGCACGGCACCTATCTCATCTTTCAAAACAGTGAAGGGATGTGGCTGATCGATCAACACGCGGCAGCAGAACGGATTCGTTACGAGTCATATCGGAAAGCCATGTCGCTTCCGATGAAGACGGTATATGACTTGCTCATCCCGCTGGAGGTGTCGTTCAAAGACGACATCGCCATCCACATAGACACCGATTTTCGCAAACGTCTTGAAGTCTGGGGTGTCACATTGGTTCCTATGGAGGGCGCAGAGTCGCGCTATCAAGTGCTTCAAATTCCCAGTTGGTTTGCTCAAGGGCAAGAAATCGCGTTTGTCGAAGAAATGGTGATGTATCTGCTCGACCATCAATCGATGGATCCTGGAGCGTTGCAAGACGAAATCGCGATCTTGCTGGCATGCAAGAGATCCATCAAGGCCAATCAATATGTCGATTCCCGTGAAGCCTATTCTCTGGTAAGCCAACTCGAGTTATGCACAAACCCCGATACGTGTCCTCATGGACGTCCCATCCGGGTGATGTTTCGCTTGAAAGATATCGAGAAATGGTTCAAGAGGACCGAGTGATGATCCCGATTCTATCGATCGTGGGACCGACAGCGACCGGAAAAAGCGAAGTCGGAATCGTTCTTGCCCAAGCATTCAACGGCGAGATCATTTCTGCAGACGCATTTCAGTTTTATCGTGGACTCGATATCGCCACTGCGAAAATACCGCTCGACGCGCAACAATCCATTCCTCATCACCTGCTCGACATATTGGATCCGAACGACGATTTCTCAGTCTATCAGTTTCAAAAATGCGTGCACGCGAAAATCGATGAACTCCGTGAACGCGGGAAAACACCGATTCTTGTCGGAGGATCGGGATTGTATCTCAAGGCCGTGTTGTATGACTATCGATTCATCGGCCCGAAACGTCGTGATGATCACCCCTATGTGCGGTTATCAAACGAGGAATTATATGAACTCCTCAGACAAAGAGCACCCGAAGCATCCAGCGACATTCATCCTAATCAACGCCGCAGGATCTTGAGATGTCTGGAGATAATCGATTCTACCGGCCAGTTGAATCCGGAATCAGATCTCATCCCCTCCGAGCTTCATCCGCTCATCATCGGTCTGGAGATGGAACGCCCTGTTCTCTATCAGCGGATCGAAAAACGCGTCGATACGATGCTTGATATGGGTTTGATTGCCGAAGCGCACATGGTATATACGGAATACCGCCATACCCAAGTCGCTCAAGCAATTGGGTATAAGGAGTTTTTCCCTTACTTCGAAGGAGATATTCGGCTTGAAGAAGCCATTCGTTTGGTGAAACAACACTCACGGAATTATGCCAAAAGACAAATGACATGGTTCAAGAATCAGATGGATGTCCATTGGTTTTTGAGAGATGCAGACCAACTTGAGCGTTCACAAAAACAAGTCATCGACTTTGTGAAGGATTTCTATAAATAGCGCAAGAAAAAAGGGTTCACATCGGTATGTGAACCCTTGAAAATATCATCGATCTCACTTAAGTGGGAATGTCCATGTATCCAATCCGCCTTTGAGGACGTAGATGGGGCGATAGCCTTTGCGGATGAGTTTCTTCGCCACGCTACGAACGAGACCGCTACCTGTTTTGTCATAAAGAAACACAGCTTGGTCGCGACGGATCTTGCTTAAGGATTGAAACAAGGAGCGTTTCGGAAAATTGCGACTGCCATTGATGCGTTCACTCGAAAAATCATTTTCACCGCGAAGATCGAGCAATTGTCCTTTGCGCATGTTGAGTCTGAATTCCTCAGCATCAAGCATGACGATTTGCGTATAGTCGTTGCGTCGGCGCATAGAAATCAAAATACCCACCAAGAGACCAATACCTATGGGCAATACCCATTCCCAAACTGCTAGAAACATCCATTATCACCTCAAAAAAGACACTCTATTCATTATAGTAGAGATGAATTGTGTTGTCAACCACCGAAAACTATAATATAATAGACGTGAATTATTTATACCCTTAACATTCTTCGGAGGATCCAATGATTAGCACGAATGACTTTAGAACAGGCGTCACAATCGAATATGAAGGAAATATCTATTCGATCATCGAATTTCAACATGTCAAGCCGGGAAAAGGGAGTGCATTTGTCCGAACGAGGTTGCGCAATCTCCGGTCCCAGGCCGTAATCGATAAAACGTTCAATGCCGGTATCAGCATCCAAACCGCGCAAATCGATAAATCACAGATGCAGTATCTATACGCATCAGGGGATATCCATGTCTTCATGAACAACGATACCTACGAGCAAGTGGAAATCCATCAAAGTCAGATTGAAAATGAACTCATGTATTTGACCGAAGGCATGTCCATCAACATCATCAGCTTCGAACATGAGATCCTCGGCCTCGAATTGCCGGACAAAGTTGTACTCGAAGTCGTCGAGACTGCAGGAGGTGCGAAAGGAAATACCGCATCGAACGCCACCAAAGAAGCTTTAACTAACACGGGTTTGAAGTTGTTAGTACCTCTTTTTATCGAAACAGGAGAAAAAATAGTTGTATCCACATCGACGGGTAAATATGATACCCGAGCGAAGTAATTGATAATTTTACAGGGAGTGATGTATTCTTGGAACCCAGCGAAATACCGCTGATGATCTTAAGCGTTATCTTTCAACCGGGCCTTTTGGTCCTGATGCTCGTGCTCATTGTCATATCCGCATTATTCTCGATGACAGAGATGGCTTACTCTGCTGTAGGGAAAGTCCGTTTGAAAACATTGATCGATCAAAATGTCAAAGGATCTAAGAAAGCCTACTGGATTGTAGAAAATTTCGATCGTACGTTGACGACTTTGTTGGTGGGCAATAACTTAGCGAATGTCGCTTTGACGACGGTCAGCGTCTTGTTTTTTTCCGGGCTGTTGCGCAGCTTGCCTAACTCCGATACACTGATTACGATTATCAATACGGTGGTCATTACGATTATTGTGCTCATTTTCGGTGAGATTCTTCCCAAAAGTTTGGCAAAAACCCATCCGGAACGCGTCAGCCTTTTCTTTAGCGGATTGATCTATTTTCTGATCAAAATCCTCACACCCATCACCTATCCGTTTCGCGTTTTGAATCGCAGAGTCATCCGCCAAGATGGCGAAGGACGTCCGACGGTCACGGAAAGCGAACTTGAAACCATCATTGATACGATGGAGGAAGAGGGGTCTATCGACGAAGAAGAAGCCGATATGTTGCAAAAGGTGCTCGACCTTAGCGAGATTACGGTCGAAGAGATCATGACTCCGCGTGTCGATATGATCGCGATCGACATCCAAGCAAGCGTGAATCAAATTCGCGATATCTTCTTCAAAAGCAAATTTTCTCGGATTCCCGTCTATGATGGAAACTCCGATAATATCATCGGGATTCTTTCGGAACGCGATTTTTATACCAAGTTGATCAAAGGCCAGAACATCAATATCAAAAAGTTGTTGCGAAAGGCCATATTCGTGCCATCAACGAGCAAGGTGGACGCCTTGATCGAACTCCTGCAAATGGAGAACTCGCATATTGCGATCGTCATCGATGAATACGGCGGGGTGGATGGCTTGGTGACGATGGAGGACGCTCTCGAAGAGTTGGTCGGAGAAATCTATGATGAACACGACGACGTGACGGAAGCCATTCTGCAAAAAGATGAAAACCATTATCTCATCAATGCCGAGATCGATCTCAAAGTCTTGTTCGAAGATTTGAATTTAGGTGAAACACCCTTATCGGATTCGACATCTCTCGGAGGCTGGTTGTTTGAGAAGTTTCAAGACATTCCCGATGTCGGAGAAAAATATCAATATGAACTATCAGTGAATCAAGTCTACGACGAACTGAGCGAACTCGTGAGCGAAGATAAAGAAATCCTGACCTTTACCGTCCTCAAAGTCAAGAAAAGGCGGATCAAATCCGTTCTTCTCAAAGTTGAACTCCAGTCATATCAACCATTCGTTCGTGAAGATTAATGAGGCATGAGGGTAGGAGGACCTATCCTCATGTTTTTGTAGGAAAGGAGGGAGCCCATGGAGCGATTGCAAAAAATCCTGCAGAAAGCAGGCGTGGCATCCCGGCGAAAAGCCGAAGTATGGATTGCGGAAGGAAAAGTGGCGGTAGACGGCGTCGTGGTCACGGATCTTGGTGTCAAAGTCTCATCCCAGGCAGAAGTGCGCGTGATGGGGGAATTGCTGAAGCGC
>JBAZGL010000051.1:3540-7692 GCA_041652855.1 Candidatus Izemoplasmatales bacterium | reverse complement strand
CGCTTAAGGAAGCGGGATTTTGGATTGTCGGCACAGATTTAGATGCCACAGCGGACTATACCGAAGCCTATCATGATCGTCCTGTATGCCTTATCATCGGCAACGAGGGCAAAGGTGTAAGCCAGTTGTTAAAGAAACATTCGGATCAATGCGTCAAGATTCCGATGCAAGGTAAAGTAGACAGCCTCAACGCCTCGGTGGGGGCAGGTATCATCATTTTTGACATCCTCAGGCGGAAGAGGGAATAGAACGTGCGTTTTCGCGACTACAACGATTATGAGATCATCGATCTCATCAAACAAGGAAATGAAGAAGCCTTATCCTTGCTTGTCGCGAAATACACCTTCCTCATTGCGAAAAAAATCAAGAAATTCAATCTTTACCGCGAGTATGATGATTGCTTTCAAGAAAGCCTCATGATTCTGTACAAATCAGCGATTCGTTTTACCGAACACTACAACAAATCGTTTACGCGGTACTTTGAAAACAATTTGGAGAATGCGTTGATTTCTATTCTGAGAAAGAAAAAGACCTACGGCAAATTTCTGGAAAACAGCCTCCATCAGCTGGTGGAATATGAAGTCGATGAGTCACGCCGTGAGTATTATACGGAAAATGACATTCACCGCGCGATGGACGAGTTTTCATCGTTTGAACGTCAAGTGTTCGACTGCTGTTTCATCCGCAAGCTGTCAGTGAAGCAGACGGCGATTGAACGCGGATGCACCGTCAAAAAAATCTATAACGCGATGGATCGGATTCGGCATAAGCTAAAAATACATTTGCGTGGATGATTTTCTTGACAATAGCGCAATTTTTTGATACAGTTATTAAAGCAAGTGAGATGATAAACCCATATGAAAAATAAAGCGATTCTAATTTGTCAAGAATGTTTGTCTCGCAACTACGAGATCAAGAAGAAACCACTTCAAACGGAGCGGTTTGAAATCACGAAATACTGCAAAAAATGCAATAAGCATACCTTGCATAAAGAAAGCAAGTAGGAGGACCATCATGGCTGAGAAACAGAACGATACCAAAGCCGAAACCAAAGTGTCAAAAACGCAAAAACCACAAAAAGACGCTCAAAAGCAGTCGCGAATCATGGAGATTCTCAAGAAAGAATACAAATTCGAAAACTGGCTCCTTGCCATTTTATCACCTGTATTGTTACTATATGGTGTGTATATCGTGCTAGGAAGATTTGGTTATGCGACGCCTCAACTGAAAGATATTCTCGGTTCTTCGGGCTTTGCTTTTATCGATTTTTTCTTTAACACCACCCTCAAACGCGTCCTTACGGGCTCTTTCTTGATTTTGATCGGCGTTTTGGTCATCGTATATCTCGCTTTACCCATCATGCGTCCTAGTTTTGCGGAACTCAAAAAAGTATCATGGCCCACAGGCAAGACGCTCGCCATCAATACCAGCCGCGTTTTTGGCTTTTTGATCTTTTTAATGCTCGTATTCACCCTTTACGGATTCATCCTTGAACCGCTCTTCAGATTGATCATCTCGGATCAAAGTTAGGAAATGACGATGCTCACGAACAAAAGACTGTGGTACATCGTGCAAACCTATTCCGGGTTTGAAAATTCGGTTCGCGACAATTTGTTGAGACGAATCGAGACGATGCAAATGGAAAACCTAATTTTTCAGGTCATGATTCCCGAAGAGATGAAGACCGAAAAAAAAGCAGACGGATCAATCAAGGAAAAAATGGTCAAAATGTTTCCGGGATATGTCTTCATAGAAATGATCGTGACCGACGATTCATGGTTTGTCGTCCGAAACACTCCGGGAGTGACCGGATTTCTCGGCAGTAGCGGTGGCGGAACAAAACCGATTCCCATGCTTCCCGATGAGATCAATCCGATTCTCAAAAAGTGCGGAATGCTACAAGTGCAAAAACTCAATGCAAAAATTGGGCAGAACGTGAAAGTCGCCGATGGACCTTTCTCGGGACAAATGGGTATGATCGATACAATAGACGATGAAAAGGGCAAATTGGTTGTCCTTGTGGACATGTTCGGTCGGAAAACACCGGTGGAACTGGACTTCGCTCAAATCGAAGTCATCTAAGAACATTGATTTAACAATAGGGTGAACTTGCCTCCAAAACATTTTGGATGCAAGTTCTTTTTTTTACACCGCTTTGCATTGTTTAGTTGCGCTCCAATAAGAACATGGTATAATTTGTTTATATTTTGGGTGAGGTGACTCGATGCTTAAACTTGTCAATGTATCAAAATACTACACGACAAACGGCGTGGTTGCGCTGGGACTCAGAAAAGTCAATCTCGAACTGCATGTGAATGAGTTCGTTGCCGTTGTCGGCGAATCAGGGTCGGGTAAAACGACGCTTTTGAACGTGATTTCGGGAATTGATTCCTATGAAGAAGGGGAAATGTATCTCAACGGAGAGGAGACATCCTATTTTTCAACCGCGGATTTGGAAAACTACCGCAAACGATATATTGCCTTCGTTTTTCAAAACTATAACCTGATAGATTCGTTTACGGTCAAGCAAAATGTCGAAATGCCGATGCTTCTCGCTGGAGTGAGTGCCAAAGAAGCCAGCAGACGCGCGAAAGATATCATTCGACGTGTAGGCTTGGAGAAACACATGCGTCATAAGGCGACCAAGCTCTCCGGAGGTCAAAAACAACGCGTCGTCATCGCCAGAGCGCTCGCCAAGGATTGCCCAATCATCGCTGCGGATGAACCCACCGGAAACCTTGACTCTGAATCGGCAAATCAAATCATTGAACTGCTTCAAGAGATCGCGAAGGACAAACTCGTCATCATCGTGACCCACGATTTCCAACAAGTCAAAGATTATGCCACGCGCAAAATCAGGATTTATGACGGCGAGGTTGTGGAAGACACGGTGGTCAGGAAAACGACGTTGGATGATTTGCCCGTGATTCCTGAAGGAGAAAAGAATATTTCGCTTCTAGAACATGTCAAAATGGCAGCGAA
Source organism: Candidatus Izemoplasmatales bacterium (assembly GCA_041652855.1). Taxonomy (GTDB): domain Bacteria; phylum Bacillota_I; class Bacilli_A; order Izemoplasmatales; family Hujiaoplasmataceae; genus JAAYZB01. Next base: position 4,710 of record JBAZGL010000051.1, on the reverse strand, counting down.
GACGTTGTTCTCCGTACCTAAAAAAACCATTTTGCTTGTTATGGTATTCTTCATTTTTTCGTTTCTTATCGGAATGGTGTACGGGGCATACAACGCTGCCATAACAAATACAGGTGGCAATGACTATTGGACGACCAAGTATTTCAATAATACGAGCGCATCTCGGCTCGTGATTCGAAAAGCGGACCGTAGCGCGTTTTCTGCCGAGGATCTTGCACAGATACGAAGTAATAACCTTGTGAAAACAATCATCGCAGATGATTATTTGCTCGATATCAGTGCCTGGTATCGTTCATTGGAAACATTTGAAAGTAATGATAACTACAATTATTACTTGTCGAATGTATTCTATTTGCCCGATACCCTTGTCAAAAATGCGGACGAGAGTTTCAATAACGCTTTATTGTTACATGGCACGTGGCCGGTTGAAGAGAACGATGTGGTTATCGCGCTTCCTCAAATGATTCTCGAAAACGATGAATATCTCAGTTATATCGTCAATCAAACGTATCAGATAACGAATGTGCGTTCCATCAATTCCACGCCTTCGGGAACATATAAAATAGTGGGCGTTGTTTCTTCTCTATCGATCGGCATGCAAAACAGTGCCAGTTATCTACTTGTCTCAGGCAACGAATATGACAAGCTGGCCGACTTTTTCTATCCGTTCTTCACCAAAAATATGGAGTTAACCACCGATCGAACCGATATTGGCAATTTTTCGTACTGGTTGAATGAGCAAATTCGCTACAATAATCTCAAAATCGTGGCAAGTCCATCGTTTGCAGACAATCAAATCGGAATTTGGCGTGAGTATTCTCCGAATTTCTGTGATGTCGATCCATCTTCATGCACTGCGACGACGACGTTAATCATTGAGGATGCCTACGTGACACAAGAATTTCCCGATCTTGAGATTCTCTTCGGGATGTTGCCCTCGACACTTCGTGTCAGCCAATACCTCTATGACCAGATTTTCTATGATGATGTGTATCAAGTGAGTGTGATATCGACATCGGATGTCATCATCAATGTGGAAAGCCTGCAAAATACGTTGTCTCGAATCAAAGAAGGCGGTGTGGAAAAATACAGGGTCATCTATCCCAACCAATTTGATGTCGTGGATGATTGGGAAGCGGCCATACGTTTCTTTGAAGTGATTGGGATGTT
>JBAZGL010000051.1:0-3530 GCA_041652855.1 Candidatus Izemoplasmatales bacterium | reverse complement strand
CCGTGCTGGTGATTTCGATCCTGGGAAGCACCATCTTAAGCTATATCATATTCCGCCTTATCATCAATACGAAACTTCGGGATTACGCGATTTTTAGAACGGTCGGCGCAAACCAGATGATGATTCGGCTGATGATCTATTTTGAAAACGCGATGATCGTCTCCATGAGTTATCTTTTATTCATCGCATTATCGGTGGTTATCAAGAACCTCGATTCGATATCGCCTTACAGCTTGTTGTATGGATTGAAGGGATTCACATTTTGGAACTACCTATTTTTCTTCGGTATTGTGCTGTTGATATCGATTCTTATCTCAGGCCGTTACTGCCGCAAGGTCTTCAGGGACAGTGTCCAAACGTCCCTCAAGGCAGAGTAAGGAGGCGCAATGATGATCAAAATTACAAACCTGAACAAGTATTTTAATAAGGGTCGACAAAATGAGATCCATGTCATCAACAACACTTCGATCGAATTTCCGCAAACGGGTCTGATCGCATTAACCGGGCCCTCGGGATGTGGAAAAACGACTCTTCTGAATGTCATTGGCGGCCTGGATCGTTTTGCAAAAGGTGAGATAGATTTTGATGGAAATATCATCAAAAAATACAAACCTAACGAATGGGACGTCTTGCGCAACAAATATGTCGGGTATATCTTTCAAAATTATAATCTATTGACGGATAAAACGGTGTATGAGAACGTTGAAATCAGTTTGAACATGGCGGGACTTTACAACAAAGAGAAGGTCCAAGAGCGGATCAATTATGTCCTTGAGAGTGTCGGGATGTACAATTATCGCCGTCGCAATGTCCAAGCCCTTTCGGGGGGACAACAACAACGTGTTGCCATCGCCCGGGCCATCGCGAAAAATCCCAAGGTAGTGCTTGCGGATGAGCCAACAGGTAATCTTGACGCCAATAACACCTTTGAAATCATGAGCATCATCAAGAAGATCAGCCAAACGTGTTTGGTCATTCTTGTCAGTCATGAAAAAGCGTTGGTTCAATTTTATGCAGACCGCATCATCGAATTGAAGGATGGAGTTGTCGTCAGCGACTCGACGAACGAAGGCAATCGAACATTGGAACACGTCGATGTGCGCAACATTTACTTGCGTGACCTTGAAAAACAAGAAACAGACCTTCCAGTCAAATTGGAATATTACTATGATCAGAAAAAAGAAGAAGTTCCGAATCTTAAGGTCGTATATACGAACAATACGCTTTATATCAAAGCCGATGCAAAAGCAAAAATTAAATATGTGACCGATGATTCGGAAATACGTTTACTCGATCAAAACTACAAGAAGCCGGAAACGCTTGATGCGACCCAACACTTGTTTGATCTCAACCAGTTCGGGAAAATCATCGCCGATTTCCAAAGAAAGTCATTTATCCGCTTTCGCGACACCTTGAAAGCCGGTTTTCAAAAGGTCTTTCGGCGACGCAAACTAATCGGGAAGATGTTCCTTTTGGCATACTTCGTCATTTCAGCGTTGATCGCGTATAATCTGGCGACATTCACGAACATTTCCGGCGTTCGGGATAAAGACTTTCTCACGACAGCGCGAGGGCTTGTGGCCGTGCCCATCAACCGCGATATTACGTACGCGGATGTCAATGATATTTTGGCTTTGTCTTCGATTACTTCTTTGAACTTCAATACTGCCCAAGCTGATACTTTGCTCATCTACACCGATTTCTATCAAGGAGATCTTGAGAATAATTGGAGTTCGGGCACATATATGAGTGCCTATCCGATCAAGTTGTCCGAAGCGGGAACCCTCAATGTGGTCGTGGGACAGCTACCTCAGAACAATCGCCAGGTCGTGATTGATGAATGGGTCGCTGATCAATTGCTGAAAAATCAGAGTCTGGTCGATAAAGGCGCATCTTCTCATCGCGATCTGATCGGGGCGAGAATCGGTGCTACGGGAGATAATGTTTCGATCGCCGCGGAGATCGTGGGTATCGTTCGCACCCAATCGCCCATCATCGTGATGACCGATGATAATTTCACTTTCGTCAATAAACGGACGAACATCAGTTATATGGCCATCGCCAAAGGTGTTGCCTCAGGTGATTATGTCATCGCCGAGGGGCGGGATATTCTTTCCCGGGGTGAAGTACTGGTGAGTGATGAAACGTCATATTCTTTGGGTGATAGCATATCCGTGGGCTCGGGAGTGAGCGCTGAAGTGGTGGGCAAGTATCACTCTGCCAATATTCGGTCTTTGATCATGGACAATGCAGATTATGTGGAAGTAGCAACCCGGATGCTAATCCAAACCTATGGATCTTACGTGTCGAGCGAAACGAATGTCTCATTGTTTTTCCATACGAACGACATCTCTCAAGCCATCGCGGATATTACCGATCTCGGGTTTTCCGCGACGGACTCATATCAAAACGCAAGAGCAGTCTATCAAATCTCTCTCAACGCGGAAATCGCGCAAAAACTTCGCGTCATCTTGATCTCGCTTTTGGCTTCGATCATTTATCTTGTCTTTACGATGCGTTCGAGCATGTTGGGGCGGATCAAAGAGGTTGGGATTTACCGTTCGATTGGGGCGACCAAGCGGGATGTATATAAGATTTTTGTTTCAGAAATTCTTTCGTTTACGACCATCGGGTCGATGACGGGATATCTGGCAATGACGTTCATCATTATTCAATTCCAGAAGTTTAATCCGTTAGCGGCCAACGAGTTTTATTTCCCGTTGCATATCTTTATTGCGGGAATCATCGGAATATACTGTCTCAACGTAGTGTTCGGCATGCTTCCGGTCTACGGCTTACTTCGGAAAACACCTTCAGAGATCAACGCAAAATACGATATTTAAACGGGTATCGCATCCTGAAGGATGACAAGAAAAAATCCTTGACTTCCGCTATGGCTCTAGTGTATAATATCTCAGCGTGTGTATTTCGCACGCGAGCGTGGGAGGACAATAGTCCCATGACCACATCACGAAAAAAATGGAGGTGTATTTCGTGGCTAAAGAAATCAAGACTGTCGTAAAATTGCAAATCCCCGGAGGAAAAGCGACACCAGCTCCGCCGATCGGACCCGCTCTTGGACAGGCAAGCGTCAACATTCAGCAATTCTGTGTTCAATTCAATGAAAGAACCAAAGATCAAGTCGGAAGCATTATTCCGGTCGTGATTACCGTGTATGAAGACCGTTCTTTTGTTTTCATCACCAAAACGCCGCCCGCAAGCGATCTTCTCAAAAAGGCGTGCAAAATCCAAAAAGGCTCCGGCAATTCCAAGAAGGATACCGTCGCAACCATCACTCGTGCGCAACTTCGGGAAATTGCGACTGTCAAAATGCCGGACTTGAATGCGAACGATGTCGAAGCCGCTTCGCGCATCATCGAGGGCTCCGCAAGAAACATGGGAATTGTCGTAGTTGACTAATACTATTGGTTAGTATGAAAAACTATATATGGGAGGACATTTCCGCTAAAACCAGATATAGGAGGATATAACAGTGGCAAAAAAAGGTAAAAAATTCATCGAAGCCGCTT
>JBAZGL010000050.1:0-7733 GCA_041652855.1 Candidatus Izemoplasmatales bacterium | reverse complement strand
ACCATTTTACCGGAAAGATGCCATGCCTTCTTGATTGCCGTCACTTGACCGCTGATCGATGCGTGGATCGGCATTTCACCGAACCCTTCTCTCATCGCGATGACTTGACCGATCTTAACCGTATCGCCGATTTCCACCATTCGCTTCAATGGAACGTCCTGCTGAAGCAAATGGATGTACACTACATCGGGGTTAAGATACTCCTGCAAAGGCAAGGCTTTAGACATGTGTTTTTTGCCCTCAATCCTTAAACCTTTGGCTTGCCGAAAAATCATATGTACGTCCTCCTTACGTTGTAGAGAATACCAAATGATATTATAACACGCATTCAACGGATTCTCAGCAACAATTTTATGCTAAAGTTCGCGCGTGCGCGTGAGAAGCTGTGGCAACAATTCCACTTCTTTCTGGTTCAAATGACGCCATTCGCCCGATTTGAGGCTACCCAAAGTGAAGTTCATCAGGCGAACACGCATCAATGCTTCCACACGATTGCCGAGTGCGCGTGCCATGCGTCTGATTTGCAAATTAAGTCCCTGGGTCAAAATCACTTTGATTTTCTTGGGACCGATTCGTTCGATTGTACAGGGTTCTGTTTTCTCATAGGCATGATGTTTGGGATTGTAGATTTCCACCCCTTCTGCCATCTGCCTGAGAGCAATGTCGTCGATCGGCTTCGCGAGCGTCACCAGATATTCCTTTTCGTGACGGTTTTCATGGCGCAAGATCCGGTTCACGATCGCTCCGTTGTTCGTCAACATGATCAAGCCAGATGAATCACGATCCAGTCTCCCCACCGGAAAGATCCGTTCGGGATATTGGATGGCATCGATGATATTTGATTCGATCATCCGATCCGTGGTCGTGATGATGCCTTGGGGTTTGTTGTAAAGAATATATACCCATTCGGGATGGTGGGTGATGCGTTCACCGGCAATTGCCACGTGGTCTTCAGGGCGGACGTCGCTGCCGATGGACGCAAGAGTTCCGTTGATGGTGACTTTTCCTGCCTGGATCAGGCGATCGGCCTCTCGTCTCGAGCAGTATCCGCTCGAGCTGATATAGAGATTAATCCGCATATGTACTCCTCTTCAACATTTTCATGACCAAAGTATCACGCTCAAGCCAAGGAATCATATCATTTTTGGCGACGCTTTCATTGATCCTGATCGCGTCATCAAGCGTCAAATGAACCGCTTCATATCCGTATTCGATTTCATAAGGATCCAATTTGCGTGGATATTGATCCGGATGAACTTGACAGAAATAATACCGGGATTTTTGGCAGAAAATATCATACTCTTTAAGAAAATCCCGAGCGTACTCGATCGTCGAACCCAAAAAACGCATGCGTCGATGGATGCGGTATCCGGTTTCCTCGAGCACTTCCCGAGCCAGGGCATCCGCGATATGTTCCCTACGGTTTCGTCCGCCACCGGGAAATTTGACTTCACCATACTTTTGGCTTTGAATGAAAAGAAAAGCGTCATCTTGATGGATGATGGCGCGCACCGCATGACGCGTCAAGATACTTCCATGCATCTCAAAATCCGGTTCGCGATAGAGCGTGAATAAATGGGACATTCTATTGGAAATACTGCCCCACCAGGGCAATCGCAGTTTTGATATCGGCTTCATTCAATCCGTGATGAGTCACGAAGCGGAATACGCCTTCATACGGGAGAATCTTGACACCATGTTTCAGCAAATATCGATCGAGTTCATATTTTCGCGGATCGTCAATATCGAAAAAGACCATGTTGATGTCGCGTTGCGTCTCATCAATGATGATTCCGGGAATTTCGCTTAACAAAGAAGCCATCCGAGACGCCAAAAGATGATCCTCATGGAGTCTTTGAGACATCTCATCCACAGCAATCTGTCCCATGGCGGCGAGAAAACCCACCTGACGCATCCCTCCGCCCATGATTTTCCTGCGGTACCGAGCTTCTTCGATGAACGCCGTCGATCCGACAAGCACCGTGCCGATCGGTGCACTCAAACCTTTGGACAAACACACGCTGATGGTATCTGCGAATTGTGCAAGTTCAGCGGGAGCGACATTCAAAAATGTGGCAGCATTGAAGATTCTCGCCCCATCCAGATGAACCATCAAGTGACGCGACTTTGCGATATCATAGACTTTTTTCATGTAATCCAGCGGCAGCACCCTGCCGCCGAAGGCATTTTCGAGACATACCAATTTCGTCCGTGTCGTGGACACCGTACGCTCTTTGATCGTCCGCTCGAATTTGGCAAGATCCCACATGCCGAAATGGTTTTCCATTGTGAAGAGCTGGACTCCGGCGATAATCGATGATGCTCCGGATTCATGGATGACGATATGGGCGTCCTGATCGACGATGACTTCATCCCCTCTTTGACAATGCGTGAACAACGCCAACTGATTGGCAAATGTGCCTGATGGCACAAAAATAGACGCTTCCTTCCGGAAAAGATTTGCGACATGTTTTTCAAAATGATTCATCGTTTCATCGTCGGAAAAAACGTCATCGCCGACCGGTGCATCAAACATTGCCTGACGCATCTGTGGCGTGGGTTCAGTGACCGTATCGCTGCGAAGATCGATGTATGTCATATTGCGCTCCCGAAGATCAGCGCTTTTTGAAAGTCACGTGAAATCTTCATGACCGCTTCTAAAAAATCGTGATAGTAAGACGCATAGGCATCATCTTTGATTAACGCCAGATTTTTGAGTATGACTTCCTGCTCGCGGGCCTGATCATAGACCGTCATATCGTTATCCATTTTCAGTTGAGCGATCTTATCCACCAAATTCATCCTTTGGATGAATAGTGCTCCCATTTGCTGATCGATTTGATCGATTTCATCTCGTAATGTCTTCAATGCTTCCATCCGTGATCTCCTTTGTTCGTGATGAAATCATTATAACACAAAAAAGGTCTGTTCGACAGACCTTTTCATGAGATGATTGAGGCTTAGTTAGCCGCTTTTTTTAGGTGTTTGTTGATGGCGACAGCCGCTTTAGCACCATCGTCCACCGCTTTTGCAATCTGCATCCATCCACCGATGCAATCCCCGCCAGCAAACAGTCCGGGAATATTGGTCATATAGTTTTCGTCTACAACGATTGCGTTGTTCTCGATGAACGCTCCCATCCTTAAAGCGAAATCAGCCGCCGATGGCGTGCCCATCGCGATGAAGAGCGCATCGATATCATATTTCTGTTTGTCGGTAACGACGCGTTCAAGGTGTTCTTGACCCTCAAGTGCGACAATCGGTTCCGAAATGACCGGCACAGAATCAATCGTGGTCGTTAAAGGTTGATCGTTGGTGAAGACATAGAGCGCTTTCGCGAAGTTTTCCAACACTTCAAGTTCTTCGCGCATGAAATCTCCGTTGCCCACTACACCGATCGTCTTGTTGCGATACAAGAAGCCGTCACACACCGCACAATACGAGATGCCTTTCCCAAGAAAATCCTTGAAGCCTTTCGCCTTCAGCAAGACACGATGCGCGCCCGTAGCCAAAAAAACGCTCTTGGCCCGGTGTTCACCTTGATTTGTCTTGAGCGTGAAGTTGTCATCATAATCGATGCCCAGGACTTCCTCCTGGATGATCGGAATATCCATATTCTTCGCTTGCATGATGCCGCGATCAAACAAATCAGTGCCAGAAATCGGCTCGGGAAATCCATAGTAGTTTTCGATATGTTCGGTTCTCGCCAATGTGCCACGGTCTTTCATGATGATGGATACATCCAGTCTGAACCGTTTCAAGTAGACAGCGGCCGAAATACCTGCCGGCCCGCCACCCACAACAATGACATCCCACATACTATAGACCGAGACGCTTCAGCAAATCTTCTTTTCTTAACAGACCGACGACTTGGGAAACAACTTCCCCATTCTTGAACAAGACGACGGTGGGAATGCTCGAAATGCGAAATTGATTGGCGAGATTGCCTTCCTCATCCACATTGACTTTTCCGACTTTGACTTCGCCTTCTTTCTCATGGGCGATTTCTTCGATGATGGGTCCGAGCATCATGCATGGACGGCACCAAGCTGCCCAGAAATCGACAATCACCGGAACCTCGGATTCCAGTACTTCTTTCTTAAAGTTCTCACTCGTAATTTTTACAGCCATGATCTTATCCTCCTGACGATATGTTTACCACGACCATTGTATCAAAATCATCATTGATTTTCCATTAGTTTGCTCTTGTCATGCTTCATGGAGAAATCATCTTCCATGCGAAATGTCATCCATTCCGTGAGCGGAGTCGCTCCCAAACTATGATAGAAGTCTATAGCTTTCTGATTCCACCTGAGACAACTCCATTCCATTCGTCCGAGTTCTTCTTTCTCAGCCTTCATGAGTAAATGGCCCATTAAAGCCTTTCCATAGCCTTTGCCCCGATAATCCTCACAGACGAAAATATCTTCCAAATACAAACCTCTTTTCGCCTTAAACGTGGAGAAATTGTAGTAATAAAGTGCGAAGCCGATGGGCTTGTTCCCCAAGAAAGCCAACACCACCCCGCATACTCGATCGACGAATAGCGCTTGATGCAACATCGCTTCTGTTGCTTCCACACGATCCGATAGATGTTCATAATGGGCAATCTTATGGATGAAATCCAAAACGATCGGTGTTTCGGTCGGCATCGCCTCACGGATCAACAAACGTGTGTTCTTCATTTTCTCACCCATGTTTTCGGACGTGGCTTTGAGCGATCTTCTTGTTGGCCAACAATATCTGATAGTTATAGAAAATCATGTCGGCCAAATCCGAAAGTGTGATATTGGTGGTATCGATGATCAAATCCAGACCTTCGATATTTTCATAGTTGAAATCCACGCGATCCGAAAGGATTCTCTTCTCGACATCCGCCGCGCTGTCTCCGCGAGAAAGCATCCGTTCTGTGCGACAAGATTCTTGCGTTTTCAGATAGATGGCGACGATGTCGCACACGCCCAATTCAAGAAAGGATTTAAGACCCTTGGGTTCAAGAATGATCAATTTGTCGTCTTTGAGTTCCTTGATCGGTGTACCGTAATGATAGTGATTGTATTGCGTTGTCTCCGCGAAATAGCCTGCTTCTTTCTTTTCGGCGAATGCGGCTTCACTCATGAAATGGTAATCGAATCCATCAATTTCATTGACGCGCTTCGGACGCGTCGTGCACGTGACCACACGCGAAATCGAATAGCGATTGATCATGATTTTGGCGGATTCCGTTTTACCGGACGCGCTTGGCCCCAGCAATATCAACACAACTCATTCCCCCTCTGTTGTCTCATGGAATCATTATAACATAGAGCGATGAATGCTTCACCTCTTCAAAGAGAAATCAATACAATCTCTTTTCCAGAAGCTCGGGGATGGATTATTCATGGGATACAGGTTATAATAACCATACCGAGGTGATGGGAAAATGAAACCAATCATCATATATGAAGATCCACATATCATGATTATCGATAAACCTTCGGGGATCTTGTCACATCGCGCAAAACATTTGAACGAGCCCGACATCCTCTCCGAACTATCCACAAAAGGCTATGCCCTCATCTCCCGTCTGGACTACAACACGTCCGGATTGCTCCTTCTGGGAAAGACACCTCAATCCGTTTCGCTTCTCAATCGTCTGTCGCAAAGCGGTGGAATCCGCAAATTCTATGAATGCATCGTCATCGGATATTTGATGCAACCCGAAGCTTTGCTTGAAGCATATCTCATCAAAGACCCGCGCAAAGCAACTGTTCAGATTGCACAAACCCCCTACCAAGGGTCGCAAAAAATCCGTACACACTACAAAGTCATCGCTGAATCCGGCGGCTTGAGCCATCTTGAGATTGAACTGATCACGGGTAAAACCCACCAAATCCGCGCACACCTGGCTTCCATCGGGCATCCTATCCTTGGCGATCCGCTCTATGGAAATCCGCAAACCAATAAGAAATACCAGCTTCGCACCCAACAACTTGTCGCATCACGGATAGAATTCTCTGTTCCTCAAACAGATCACCTTCTGCACGGACTTCATCAAAAGGTGTTCCGAAAACCCGATGCAATCGACATATCATTATTAAAACGATAGGAGCCGGAGCCCCTATCGTTTTCTATCATATGTGGAATCGCTTTTTGATTTCCTCTTTGATGGATTTCGGAAAAAAGAAAATAATGAAAAGCAAGATGAAGATCGCTGCCGCAAACGCGCTGATGGATGGCCAAGTCACATCCTTGATGACCCCAAAGAGAACGAGAACAATCGGAATCAAGGAAAAAATAAGGATTGTAATCAGATAGAATATGTAATCACGATAGTTGATTCGGCGGATCCAGATAATCACTGAAATCGCGAAATTGCACGCCAGAAAAGCAAACGGCGTGACAAATTTCAATGCCCAACCACGGAGCTCGGGATCCCCATAGTTCTGATCAATCAGGTTGAGGATGATCACCATGAATGTCGTAAGCAAAAACAACTTGAAAGCGATATTTTGTTTCGACAACACCCCATAACGGACAATGAGCCAAAAATAGATGACTCCGCCGATGGGAACTAAACTCCAGAATTTCCCGTTCCATGTCAAGAAATTGACAGACAACAAAGTGATCAAGGTGACGAGCGTCAAAAAGAGAATGACTTTTTTCGTGATGGGCAAGACTTCTCGACGCAGGGGAACGTATTCAGGATAGATCTCCTTGAATTTTGGGTCGTTCTCGCCATCAAGAATCTGATGACACAACGGGCAGTATTTTTGGTTTGTCTCGACATCCACAAGACATTTATTACAATGTTTCATCAATATTCCTCCACGAAATTGCTTTCAATCTCGACATGCATTCCCAACGTAGTGAAATAACGGAAAAACTCTCTCTCAATCGTCGTTTCGATAATTGAACGCGTGAATGTGATTTTGAATTGATCCTTAAAAGATGCGATCGCACCGTTGAGCGTATTGAACTTCCCCGAATACGCAGCCGCGGACACGCTTACGATGTGCGGTTCCATCGACTCCGGAAAGTCGATCTTACCAATGTTGGTAAAACTCAACGTATTCAATGAAAGACCCATGATCTGATAACCAATTTTCAGCACATATTTTTTTAAGAAGTACGGCGTCATGCGCAAGATGATATTTTTCTCGAACGCGACATTTTCGCTCATCTTACGAATCAATTCATCCTTGGTCATGCCTTTTTTAAATTGCTCTTTCACAAGCGCCAAGATTTCATCGAGCGAAATATCCGAGCGATTCATGACCATATCCGTTTTGACAAAATTGGAAAAATTGCGGATACTCGTCGAAGGAAAATGCTTGCGCAGATTGACTGGAACAAAAATTTTCACCGGCTTCTGATTCGCCTTGAGATGTTCGCGGTATTGAATTTGTGTGACATATATCGTATACATCAGCAAGGCCGATAAAAACTCGGTGACCGTCGCTCCTTTAGAACGCGCGAGTTCAAGCATCCCGGCAGTCGACATCGTCCCCGCGATCAATCCAATATGCCCCTCGGGAATCGGAGTTCCTTTGATGCCAAAAGCCTTCTTTTCCGGCATATGCTTACGATTCTTCTTGTTATAATAGGTGCTGTGACTATCTTCAAATTCACCGCGAACCGGCAAACTATCCTTGGTGAGAATCATATTGTCCGGTGTCACGCGGTGCCCCTTCAACAACAGATATTCATAGATGATCGACTTGAGCAACATAAACCCACCGGTGCCATCCGCC
>JBAZGL010000049.1:0-7835 GCA_041652855.1 Candidatus Izemoplasmatales bacterium | reverse complement strand
GTTCCCGATTTATGTCATCTTTCTCTGGTCGGGAATCCTCCTCTTCTTCAACATCAAGGAAACGCATAATTATTCGGTGACGCAAACATTCGTCAATCTGTTTTTGTCCCTGCTGATGATGGTTGTTATCATCACCGTACTGATTATGGTCTATCTCATGATTTTCCAAGTCGGGGCTTTTATTACCGATATCATCAAAGAGGTGATCATCCGTGAATAAGAAATTGATACTATCGATGACGCTCTTTGTCGCTATTGTAACGCTCTTTGCATCATTGTCCGGTAAAGGCATGCCTTCGAGTTCAACACCGGAAATGTGGAGTCAACAGATCGTCACGTCTTCGAATTTCTTTGGCATGCCCGAAAACACGGATCCAGTCACAATCCCAGCAGACGCCGACCTCGAATTGACGGGCAAGGGATATCAGTTGATATCCGAGACGGACGCGATTGCGCTGTATTTCAAAGAACGTTTCTTTAATCTCGCGATTGTGGATAAAGAGAGCGGCTATATTTGGTATTCGGTCTATCCCGATTATCTGACTCTGGGCTATTCCGGGGCATCACGATTCTTTTTGGAATCCGGAGTCATTTTGGAATACTACAGTCTTGAAAATATTTTGATTGAGGATCAGAGGTCATATGTGTCGGGTTCGCGCTACAACGTGGATGTCGATTTCGATTATGAAACGATTCCTTCAGGTCTGAAAGCGCATTTGACGTTTAATGATCTTGCCATCGAGTTCGATGTATTGATATGGATCGAAGACGACCAACTCCTTATCAAGATTCCGAATGATTCGATTATCGAAGGCGATGTCGAGAAAAGGGTTCTCAACCTGGATGGATCCATTACGACCAAGTTGATTTCATACCGCATCAAATCCATTTATGTCTTTCCCTATTTTGGCGCGAATAACTACGAGATTAACGGTTATTCATTCATTCCCGATGGATCCGGCGCTTTAATCCGCTATGATTCCGCGCCGAAAACAACGGCTTATATTAAGCGGATTTACGGGACCGATTACGGCTATAAGTCGTCTGCGACCGCGGGGTCGGAGACCAGTCATATCCGCGATGAATTTACCGCATCCATGCCCATTTATGGTGTGAACCACGGATACAACCAAGCGGCGTTTCTTGCGATGGTGGATGAAGGAAGCACAGCGACGGAAATTCATTCTTATCCCTATGGGTATAACTCGTATCCAATCAATACGACATTCTTCAAGTATATCTTAAGAGAACGGTATCAAGTGACCACATCCGAGACAACGGGGGATAGTTTCCAACTGATCAATACCCTGCCCTACCCGGTTGACTTCCAAGTGTCCTATCATTTCTTGAGCGGAGCGGATGCATCTTATTCCGGTATGGCTATGAAGTATCGGGAAATTCTTGGTCTCGACGAACGCGAAGACCGGGAGCAGAAAATGAATCTATCGTGGATCGGGCAGGATTTCAAGAGTGGTCTCTTTGGCAGAAACTATGTGACGATGACGACATATCAGGACATCATCGATATCGTCTCGGGGTTGATGGCACAAGGCATCGATGATTTCGACTTGACCTATGTGGGGTGGTCGAAGAACGGCTATTTCGGCCAGACACCGACCAGTCTCATACCGAGTGGGCGTTTAGGTGGAAAGCGTGGATTTGCCGAGATGATGGATTTCCTGAATGCTTCCGAGATCGCTATCTATTTCAAAACCAACCCGATCGTCGCATTTTCCAACCAACTCGGTAAGCAGATCGTCAAAAAAATGACGCTCGCGAATTTCCAGATTGCTGCTGAGCGTTCCTCGCTCATCACCTCGATGTTCTACCGCAATCCTCAATTGATCGCGGATTGGTATGTCAAGAACTCGGCTCAGCTCGATCAGCTGGGGATCGAAAACCTGCAAGTCGCCTCACTCGGATCGGCACTCTTTTCCTACCGATATGGCGGACAGAACTATTTCCGCGAGGAGACGCTGAAACAGATTCTCGCCGAGATGACTGAACTTCAAGGTTATTCGCTCAGTTTCGAGAAAGTCTACAGTTATTTGTGGCCCTTCATCGATCAATATCAGAACACGCCGATCGAAAGCAACAAGTATGCTTATCTGACCGATTCTATTCCTTTCATCCAGCTCGTACTTTCAGGAAAGGTATCGATGATCAGTCCGGACATCAACTTTGTGAGTGATTACCAATTGTTTGCCCTCCGTCTGGTTGAATATAACGTCGCTCCGTCGTTTTTGCTGACAAAAGAACCGACTCATCTATTGCGTTATACCAATTTCGAATACGTGTTCACGTCTGAATATACCATTTGGGAAGAAATCATCCTTTATATGCATGAGAAGGTATGTCTTGCGCTCGATCAAGTGTCGACGTTGACGATGTTGAACCATCGGTACATCCAGGAAGGCGTGGCATGCATCGATTATTCACAAGGTGTTCGCATTTATGTGAACTACACGTCCCATGCCGTGGTGGTTGAAGACGGCGTCATTCCGGCGATGGATTGGTTGGTGGTGTCTTCATGAAGCGGTTCTTTCAAACCATGAAAACCTATCTGGTCGGTTTCACGAAGTGGATTGCGAGAATCAGAGATGGCATCCGCAAGGGGTTAAACTGGCTGTTCAAAGTCCTCGGACTCGCTTGGTTGCTTCGGCAATATCGCAAGATTCCCGTCCGTTTCCGTCGCGCACTCTCAGGCTATCTGTTCATTTCGCCGTGGATCATCGGAATGTTCTTGTTGGGAGGGCCGTTGCTGGGAAGGTCGGTTCGGATGGCGCTCTCGGACAAGTATTATTTTGTGACGGGACAAGGCTGGAGGATTGTCGGTGAATGGCATCAGTTCACGCAGTTCAAACGCATCTTCGCGGATGAACCCTGGCATCTTGAGCAGATTCTCAACGCTTTAAAGGATATCATGCTCGTCGTACCCCTCGTTGTGATCTTCGCCTTGATTTTGGCGATGATGTTAAATCAGAAATTCAAAGGAAGAGCGATCTTCCGCACGATTTTTTTCATCCCGGTGATTCTGCTTTCCGGGAACATGTTGGCGAACTTCCAATCGAACGGGTTGCTGACGATTCCTTCCATCGTTTCGGGACAGATTACGAGTGTGCTGACCGAGTACTTTCCCGAGGTTTTTTCTGAGATCGTGGTGTTGGCGTTCGGCAAAATTGTCTTGATTTTGTGGATGAGCGGTGTGCAAATCCTGATTTTCCTCGCGGGACTCCAAAAGATGGATTCTTCCTTGTATGAAGCGGCGGAAATCGATGGCGCGTCGATGTGGGAGATGTTTTGGAAGATCACGTTGCCTGCGCTGTTTCCGCTCATGTACATCAACATTATCTATACTACGGTCATCTATGCAAATCTGGCGAACAACCCCATCGTTGTCATCATCAGTCAACGTTCGGACCAATGGGGATCTCTATCGGGAACTTTGACCGATGAAGTCAACTATGGACGGGCATATTCCGCGGCGCTTTCATGGATTCTCTTTGCGATTGAACTGGCCGTCATCGGGCTTTACTCGCTGATTATCAAATTGGCGAGTCGGCGCTATGCGTAAAGGAGGGAAGCGATGAGACACCATACATTGGTTTGGAAACGACGTATATTCGGACGCAGAGGCAACGACGGAATCTTGTTCAAAATCATCCTCTATGTGCTCCTGATCGGCATCAGCTTCATTTTCTTGTTTCCTTTGTTGTCGATGCTGTCGATGTCGTTCATGACACTGGAAGATTTGATCGATTCTTCGATTTCCTGGGTTCCGAGAAATCTGACCGGGCGAAACTATGTGATTGCGTTCGCCCAACTCAACTTCTCAAAAGCGCTATATAAAAGTTTTTTGATCAGCGTCTTACCGACCATAGCCGCCATCGCATCTTCGTCCTTGATTGGTTATGGACTGGCGAAATTCCAGTTTCCGGGTAAGAAACTGATTTTGGGACTCATGTTGGCATTATTCCTGATTCCGACGATTCTCACCTATATCCCTACGACAGTCTTGTATCAGGACCTCAAACTCTTTGGCATCAATTTGAATTTGATGGGATCCTTGCGTGCGTTTGTCGTTCCTGCGATATTTGGGTTCGGATTAAGGCAAACGATCTTCATTCTCATTTTTTACCAGTTTTTCCGCATTATCCCGCATGATCTCTATGAAGCGGCAGAAGTCGATGGTTCAGGGGTTATGGGGACATTCATCAAGATTGCCATTCCCTTGGCGGGGCCGGCGTTTCTGATTTGTGGATTGTATGCGTTTGTCTGGTATTGGAATGAAACGACGCTTGCCCGAGCATATTTCGGCCAAACCCATACCAGCCTTCTGATGTCGCTTGAATCTTATATCAGCACCTACCGCTCCTTGTTTGCCCAAGGCAGAATGACGATGGATTCCGTCAGTGAAGTCTACAACCTTGGGGTTCAGTACTCCATGACGCTCATCGCGATCGCTCCCTTGATCATCATCTATCTTTTTGTGCAAAAAGGTTTTGTGGAAGGAATCGATAAATCAGGCATCGCGGGAAATTAAGTGCTTTGCGTTTCACAAATATAGAGAAAGAAAAGATATTAAAGGAGGAAATTATGAAAAAGGCTTTACTGGTATTTTTGTTTTTAGCAGCTTTTATCGGTATTGTCGGTTGTAATGGTGTGACGACAGATGCGCCAATCACGGCGCTACCGACGACAGTCGCACCCACCACAGCGGTGCCAACGACAGCTGCGCCAACGACAGCTGGGCCCACCACAGCTGCGCCAACGACAGCTGGGCCCACCACAGCTGTGCCAACGACAGTGGCCCCGACAACGGTTGCGCCCACTACAGCACAGCCGACGACGGCAGTACCCACAACCCTGGTACCCACGACTCAAGGCCCGACAACAGTTCCGATCACTACGGGTGAGCCCACGGATACGCCGCCCGTCATCAGCGGGGCTGACGACGTTACGATTGAAAGAGGGACAGCCTTCATTCCGCTCGCCGGTGTAACGGCATATGATGCGGAGGATGGAGATATTACCTCTGCTCTCTCGTACTCCGGAAACGTCAATCCGAACAGTGTAGGTGTGTATCAAGCAATCTATACAGTTATTGACAGCGACGGGAATATCGTATCGGTCGAACGTACGGTCACAGTCGTATTTACTGACACGCAGGCACCCTTGATCTCCGGAGCGGGAAACAAGACGATTTATGTCGGTGAAGAGTTTAATCCGCTTCAAGGCGTGAGCGCCAATGATACGGTGGATGGCGCAGTTGCCGTTCAAGTCGAAGGCGAAGTCAATATCTGGGTCGAAGGCGTCTATGATTTAGTTTACAGCGCCTCTGACAGCGCGGAAAACCGTTCGGAAATCACGCGAAAGATAACTGTTTCTTTCGGAGATTTCATCTTTGGTGATGATGTCACGTATGAAAGCGATCAATTCACGCTTGAAACGGGAATTTACAGTTCGCCCGAGATTTCGGGCGGGGAGATCAACCCCAACTTAGCGCCATTCAGTTATGTGCGTCTCACCATTACGGTGGAGAACCTGATCGGTTCAATCGAATTGGGTGTGGATGGTCTCCGAGCCAACATGACGGAAATCGAATCTCAAGATGACACGGAAAAGACATTCGTCGTCTATCTCGTCATTACTGAAGCATTGACGGACTATGTGTTCACATTGGAATCGAGCGATGAAACCTTCGATTTCTCCGTAGATGTGGCATTTGCCCAAATCCGCGACATGGTCGCTCCGACGCTGACGGTTCGGAATCCCGAATTCAGTTATCCGGCCGGATATTCCATGGATGGATTGATGGCGTTCTTGCGTAAAGGCGTCACAGCGGTCGATGACATCGATGGCAATCTGACTTCAAAAATCGAGATCGATCTCGGCACCTTGGACATCGATGAAGTCGGAACGTATGAGATTACGTATTCGGTCAGCGATGCCGGTGGCAACGAAACGGTTGTTCGCAGAAATGTGATAATCGCAAACCTCGTAGATTCAGGTTATTTAAGCGACCCGAACTTCCAAAACAATGGCGATGGCCAATGGAAACCCAAGAGTAACGATGGGCAAGCAGTCATCACGTATAATCCTACAGAAGGCACGATGATCGTGACCATCGATTCACTCGGTGGTTGGGCTTCGGCGGCAGGGGCATACATCAAAGAGGCCTCAAGCGGATTCGAAGTGGATCAATGGTACATGTTCACCTTTACGGTCAAATCATCCGTTGCCCGCAAAATGACATTCAGAATGGGTCTCGAAACGAGTCAGACTCTGGGCTGGATCGATGATTTTGATGGTGTGTCTGCAGGCAACAAACTCAATCTAACGCAAGAGTATGTGACCTATAATTTCTTCTTCAAACTCAATTCACTGGTCTCATCTGATGGCAGCACAACCTTCAAGATTGAATTGAATCTCGGATTGGTTGATTATGACTATAATGCAGCAAATTCGGTTGTGACGTTCAAAGATGTTTACATGCACAAACTAGTCACAGAATTCGCTCCGCCTACATTTGAGCGGCAATATGGGGAAGATTTACCCGTCAAGTTGACGGTAGGCGATTCACTCCCCGACTTTAGCAAGTATGTTCTCGCAAAAGACATGTCGCAAAACGTCCTCGTGCCGTCAATCGATTTCTCTGCCGTAGACATGAACACTCCGGGAACCTACGATGTGGTCTATACGGTAACCGATTCCCATGATCTCGAAGCGGAGTACACGTTAAGCATTCAAGTGCTTTCGGTCGAGAACGCGGACACGGTCGCACCTGTTGTAACCATCAAGAGCGGTGTGCCGACATCGGTGGATCAATTTACACAAATCCAAGTGGATCTGCGCATGCTTGTTGATGCCGTCGATGCCATGGATGGAGTTATCACGGTGACTTCGGATATGGTGGATGATGGTGGCTTGAACTTCAATGTCGCTGGCGTATACAGAGTCACGTACCGCGTATACGATCTCTCCGGCAACGTCGGCATCTTGGAAGTCGATGTCACGGTAAATGATAAGCAAGCTCCTTCGATCGGCATGAATGATCAAACGATCAACTACGGATCAAGCTTTGATCCACGTGCAGGACTCGTGGTCAATGACAACATCGATGGCATCATTGATAACGCAGAAGTCACGATTACGGGTCTCGATCAATTTATGGTCGGAGACAAAGCCATGGTCGCCGGCGTCTTCGATATCGTCTATACGGTTTCGGATGCCGCAGGGAACGAAGCGAGCAAAACGGTCAAAATCCGTGTGCTTGATGTGATTTGGGACGAATCTTCAGAAACTACCCTAGGTGTTCCCGATGAAGATCCGACTCATTCGACAGTGGAATTCGATCCCGTTGAACAAGCGTATGTGATCAGTGATATCGATATCAATGTAGATCCTTGGGACCATGCAAGATGGGTATATTACTTCAATGACAAAGATCTAGAATTTGGACGCACATACAAAATTGTGATTACCGCCAAAGCGACCACGGCTACCGATTTGTACTTCTGGATCGGCACGACGTTGACAGTAGAACCATGGATTGACTCATTCAGCGGTACCGACAAAGAAAAAGTGACGATCTCAGATGAATATCAAACCTATGAAGTCATTTTCACTGTCAACAAGGAAAACTTCAATACGATCAAGTCTGCGAAGTTCCAATTCATGTATGGCTACCTACCCACAGACACCGACAACACGATCTATATCAAAGAGTTCAACATCGTGTCCGATTTGCAGCCGACTTATACCGAGTTGGAAGATTTACTCGGGGGTCATGATGAACTTCAAGCTGTCACGGCAGTTCTTGAGGGTGGCGTGTT
>JBAZGL010000048.1:0-7964 GCA_041652855.1 Candidatus Izemoplasmatales bacterium | reverse complement strand
GATCTTACCTGATTTCAGCATCGTCGAAGTGAGGTCTTGATTCGCGGCCTCAAACCGTTTGACTTCCTTTTCGCCTTTACCGAAAGCCCGGATCACTCTCACACCGTTGATGCCTTCCCTGGCGACCATCGTCAGTCGGTCGATCCGCTTTTGCATCAGTTTGAACAGAGGCACGACCAAGATGAACGTCACGACAATCATGATGGTTAAAAGCGGAATCCCTGCAAACAGGATACCTGTCAAACCTCTGCCTTTTTGCCAACTCATGATCAATGCCCCCACGAAGATGATCGGAATTCTGACTACCATGCGTAAGAACATGACCAAGTAATTTTGTACTTGTACCACGTCGTTTGTCGAACGCGTAATCAATGTGGATGTCCCGAATTTCTCGGCTTCCGCCATGGAGAATTGATTGACTTTTTGATAGATATCCGCCCGGATCGTTTTCCCGACGGCTGTCGATATATGACTCGACAAATACATCAATAGAATGGCTGCCCCCGTCGACAACAGCGTCACCACCGTCATGATGACCCCGTAATGGATGATGAGTGGCATATTGCTTTCTTGACCGACCACTTGACACGTATCGGGTGAAAGACTCACATCACAGTAATCTGTCGGCACAAAGGCTTCCAACTCGGCATCATAGACTTCATATATTGGGGTAATCCCTTCGCCGATCATGCGGCTCATGAAATCCGGCAGCAGCAATTGCCCCAGGGCGGACAAAGTCACGAGGACAACGATGACGAATACCGAAACCCAATGGGGCTTCAAATAACTAAACATCTTTTTCATGATGGTCCTCCTGGAAGAATGTCGTGAGATAACGATAGATTTTTTCGTGGATCCGCTCCAGCGATTCCGCTTCATCCGGACTCAAGCCCTGATAAAGCAGTTTATCCCAATCATCCTTGACTTGACGGACAGTTTGGGCGATGGTGATTCCTTTATGTTTCAAGGTGATGATATAACCACGCTGATCCTCAGGATCGATGCGCTTATCGATGAGACCTGCCTCTTCCAATTTCGCAAGCGAACGTGTCGCATGCGATTTATGGAATGGCAGATCTTGAATGAGTTCGCTCATCTTGACGGTGCCCTGATCCAAGATTTTACTGAGATACACTGCTTCGGGCATGCTCACCGAAAGATCCTTCAAGTGTTCTTGAAAGAAACGTTGTTTGTATTTGTTGATAGAATGGGGATACTCCTTGTTCATGGAATCCTCCTTTGGCCTTAGCACAAGTATAATCAAATTTAGTTGCGTTGTCAACTAAAAAAGCTTGCCTAGGCAAGCTTTTTATTTGAGGATATACAGTATCCCGATCGTTCCCGGTCCACAATGGCTTGAAATCACGCATCCCGCGTCCGTCTCATATATTTGATTAAGCGAGACTTGGCCGTGAAGCCGCTCTTTGATGTATCGTGCGCTGTCATAGGCGAGCGAATGCGTAATCATCAGAAAATCCGGATCGACTTCGCTTTGCATCTGGAAGAGCTCCTGCAACATCAGATCGATGCCGACACGGATGTTTCCTCTCGGCTTCTTTCCGACATTCAGCACGCCGTCGCGCACCTTGATGATCGGTTTGACCCGTAACATCGTGCCCATCATCGCGGATAACGCGTTCAGCCGACCGCCCTTATGCAAATATTCCAAGGTGTCGATGATGAACTGCGATCGGACTTTCGGGACGATTTCTTGAAGCTTGAGTGCGATTTCGGATGCGCTACAACCGGCATCGCGAAACTTCGCAGCCTTCAGCAACAACAAACCGGAACCACTCGACAAATTCTCCGAGTCGACGAGATAAATGCGATCGGATTGAAGGAGTTGCTTCGCGGTATAGGCGCTTTGAAACGTCGCGGAAAGTTTTTTCCCGATGCCCGTATAGATGATGTCATATCCTTCATCGAGGTATTTTGTAAACACTTCTGTAAAAGCTCCGGGACTCGTAGCCGACGTCTTGGGAAGATAACCTTTTTGTCGCACCAAGCGGTACATTTCCTCAGTTTTGAGATCGACGTTGTCTCGATAGGATTCATCTTTGAAGTTAACATATAGCGGAACCACTTCGATCTGATGTATCTCGATTAAATCGGGCGACAAGTCACACGTACTGTCGGTGACCAATTTGATCTTATGCATTCAACCACCCCTCACATAAAAATTATAGCAGAAAAGCCCGTAAAGTAAAGCACAGAACATAGCGCGAAACGAGAAATCGAAAATGGGTTCTGTAAACAGGAAAATGTGTTATAATGACGTCGAGGTGTTGTTATATGCTGACAATCAATAAAGCAAAAATCACAGAAACCATCCGCACCATGGTAATGGATGCCAATTATTTCTTGGATCATTCAGTCACGCGAAGTTTCCATGACTACCAAAAGAGAGAGCGCTCGCAACTCGCCAGAAACGTACTTCAAGCCATTATCGACAATGAAGCGCTCGCACGCGCAGAACACATCCCTCTTTGCCAGGATACGGGCATCGCTGTCGTCTTGGTTGAAGTCGGAAACCTGCTGCATTTCGATTATTCCCTCGAAGAAGCGATTCAAGAAGGTGTCCGCCAAGGCTATCACGATGGATTACTGCGCAAATCCATCGTCAGACATCCTTTGCGACGCGTGAATACCCAAGACAATACACCCGCCATCATCCATGTGAAACTGACGATGGGCGATGAGCTCAAAATCCATTTTGCGCCCAAAGGCGGCGGAAGCGAAAATATGAGCCGTCTGTTGATGCTCTCCCCGAGTGCGGGTGAAGAGGGCATTAGACAATTTGTCGCCCAGACCGTCGTTGAAGCCGGCGGGCGGCCATGCCCTCCGATCATTGTCGGCTTGGGCATCGGCGGCAATTTTGAGAAAGCCGCGCTTTTGGCCAAAGAAGCGATCTTCCGCCCCATCGACGACCATGCAAGCGACCCCGATGATGCGCGTCTCGAACAAGAACTCCTGGAAATGATCAATGCACTTCATGTCGGTCCCATGGCTCTCGGAGGCGACACGACCTGTTTGGCGGTGAAGGTGAACTCACATCCTTGTCATATTGCTTCACTTCCGGTCGCCATCAATATCCAATGCCATGCGGCACGCAAAAGTCACGCTACGCTCAAGGGGGAATCACAATGATTCACATCACGACACCCATGGATGAGACGACACGTCTCAGTCTGCGCACCGGCGATGAAGTGTTGATCAGCGGCACGATCTATACCGGACGGGATGCCGCCCACAAGCGGATGGTTCAAAGTATCGAACACCAAGAACCCCTCCCCTTCCCGCTGAAAGATCAAATCATCTATTATGTCGGTCCCACACCGGCGCGCCCCGGCCAGCCGATCGGCTCATGCGGACCCACATCGAGTTATCGCATGGATCCCTACAGTATCCAGTTGATGCCAAAAGGTCTCAAAATCATGATCGGCAAAGGTGATCGAGGGGACGCTTTCAAACAAGCGCTCATTCAGGAAAAGGCCGTCTACCTCATCGCCATCGGCGGTATCGGCGCACTCTTGTCAAAACGCGTCACACAAGCCAAACTCATCAGTTACCCCGATTTGCTGAGTGAAGCAGTCTATGAACTAACCGTCGAAGATTTTCCCGCTATTGTCGCATACGACTCGATCGGCGGAGACATATTTCAAAGAAAAGATTGATTTCATCTTCTCGCAAACCAACCCCACTTCATGGCGTTGGTTTTTTTACGCAAATAAAAAGGGTCCGCATCTAGTGGACCCCATATGGTTCGCAATGGTTAATACGCTTTCGCAAAAATGACCATCATTTTTGCCTCTTTACCGCATACCGGGCAATGATCGCCTAGATGAATCTGCTCGCTCGGAATGCATCGTGCGGTGGCAGTCGTCTCTTCTTTGATCTTGTTTTCACAGGCGACATCCCCACACCACATCATCTTGATATAACCTTTGTTCGCTTCGACCAACGCTTTGAACTCTTCGTATGAATGGGCTTCATGGGTGTTTCGGATTTGATTATCTAGCGCTTTTTGATACATGGCTTCATGAATCTCCTGCAACATCTGGGGCACTTTCTTAGCAACGTCTTCCAAGGGCAGGGTTTGTTTGTGATGGTCATGACGGCGGACGATCACGCATTCTCCCTTTTCAAGATCGCGCGGTCCAATCTCGATGCGCAAGGGATATCCCTTCATCTCAGATTCGGCAAACTTCCATCCGGGGGTCTTCTCCTGAAGGTCGACTGTGGTGCGAACCCCGTGTTGTTCAAGTGCTTCCTTGAGGTGCATACACCCTTCCACGATCTCAGGTCTCTGCATTTGGATCGGGATGATGATGACTTGATAAGGTGCGACATAGGGAGGCAACACCAAACCCGAGTCATCGCCGTGCACCATGATGATGGCACCGATCAAACGTGTCGATACACCCCAAGATGTCTGATGGACATATTGTAACTCTTTGTTCGTATCTTGGAACTGAATGCCAAACGCGCGGGCAAATCCCGTTCCGAAATAGTGCGTGGTCCCACTTTGAAGCGCTTTGTTATCGTGCATCAGCGCTTCTATCGCATAGGTTTCCTCAGCGCCAGCGAACTTCTCTTTGTCTGTCTTTCTCCCGACGACAAAAGGTATGGCCAAGAGTTCCGCGCCCAATCGGCGATAGATTTCCAAAATCCCCAGAGTCTCGGCACGCGCTTCGGCTTCGTCTTGGTGGATGGTGTGGCCTTCTTGCCATAGAAACTCAGAACCGCGTAAAAATGGACGCGTTGTTTTTTCCCATCTCACGACACTGCACCATTGGTTGTATTTTTTCGGCAAATCACGATAGGAAGAGACAATCTTCCGATAATGATCGCAAAAAAGCACTTCCGAGGTCGGACGGATGATCAAGCGTTCGCTCAGCACTTCTTTCCCACCCACGGTCACGATGGCCGTCTCCGGCGCAAAACCTTCTACATGATCCTTTTCTTTTTGGAAGAGCGACTCCGGAATCAATAACGGAAAGTAGACATTTTCATGTCCGGTGATCCTGAACTCATGGTCGAGATACTTCTGGATGTTTTCCCACATCCGATAGCCGTATGGACGGTAGATGATGAAGCCCTTGGCTTCCGTATAGTCCATCAACTCCGCTTTTTTGCAGACATCGGTATACCACTGGGCAAAGTCCTGGTCGCGGCTGGTTATTTCCTTGACCATTTTGTTTCCTTGGTTCATACCTATTCACCTCTTGTTCGTTATACCATTATATCACGGATTACGCTGGTTTCAAGCGCCAATTCTCAATAGATTGCCTTTTCCACGAACCGCAGAAAGGCTTCTTTGTCCTTGCGCTTGAACACGCCGCAGTCTTCGATAACCGCTTCGAAAATCCGACCCACTTCCCGATCGAGTGCCATATCAAGTTCATCCTGCGGATAAGCCTGTTCACGCAATGATTCGATCCAATGGGCATGGATATCAAGTTCGGGATAGTTTTTAGCGTCCGTATCACCCGATAGACATTGTTTGATGAGTGACAACTCGCGTTCAAGACGACCCGGAAGAATCGCCAATCCCATCACTTCAATCAAGCCGATGTTTTCTTTCTTGATATGAAACCACTGTTCTCTGGGATGAAACAATCCGTATGGCCGAGCTTTGGTGGCGCGGTTATTCCGCAGAACGATATAGAATTGATACTTAGCCCCGTTCAGCTTCACGATCGGAGTGATCGTATTATGTTGCTCGGTCGTTTTGGATAAAATATCCAACTCCGGCGCATCATAGGTTTTCCAACAATCAAAGATGTCATCCACCATATCGAGCAGGCGGTTCTCATTGTCGCTCGTGACGCGAATGGTCGACATCGGCCAATCGAGAACTTCTACTTCCACCCGGCGTCTTTGATAGCGGGCGAGAACGCGCGCGGCTTCGAAGGGAAAAGTATGTCGTCCCCCTTGAAAATGATAGTGCGACAAAATCGAACCCCCGACAATGGGCAGACCCGCATTGGACCCGATGGTGTAATGGGGAAATTTATTGATGAAGTCCACGAGTTCCTTGAACGTCTCATGATCGACCTTCATGGGTATATGTTCTTTTGTCAAAACGATCGCATGTTCATTGAAATATTGATAGGGAGAATATTGAAAACCCCATGCGTCCTTCTGATGATTCAACGTCACAGTGATGACGCGGTGATTGCTTCTTGAAGCGATGGAATGGGTTCCGTAAAAACCCACGTTTTCCATGCACAGCGCACACTTCGGATAGTCGGTGCGTCGCGACAGATCCGCTTTGGCGATCTCCATCGGATCTTTTTCCGGTTTTGAGAGATTGATCGTGATTTGGAGCGGTCCATATGCACCTTCGTAAGTGAAAGAGCGGTTTTTCTGAATGCGCCTGGTTTTGATGTAGTTCGTATCTTTGGATAGTTGAAAGAAAAAGTCGGTGGCGGTTTTTGGACCGATGCGATATTTTTCCATGAATTGGCGGTCGAGCTCTGAAGGTTTTTTGACGAAGACATCCATCAGTTTCGCTTCAAAATGGTCGCGCTCGGTCAATGTATCCTCAATCAGATTCTGGTTTGCGGCAAAAGACACGATCTTTTCCATGACGTCAAAAAAGTCGACATCTTCATCGATCGAAACGCGAGCGAACGTATCAAGTCGCAGAAGATAGAGCAATTGATTGACACAATAGTCATAGTCGCGCTCCTCGATCAAACCGCATCTCAGCGCATAGTGCATCAATTGATTGATGGCTAGATTCATCGTTGACCCCCTTGATAACCCGATGGAAAGCGTTGGTGAAATCTCCATGCTGATGAAATGATGGATTCAAGCCCCCTTTGGGGTCTCCAATGCAAGATTTTTTCGGCCTTGGCATTCGCGGCGATGAGCACCTTCGGATCTCCGGGCCGTCTGCCTGAAAAACGAAAAGGCAATGCTTTATTTGTGACATGTCTCGCCATGTGTACGATTTCCAAGTTGGAGTACCCTTGTTCGCTTCCGAGATTGATGATCTCTGAACGATGGCCTGCATGAAGATATTCCAGTGCGCGCAGATGCGCATCGACCAAATCCAGAACATGGATGTAATCGCGAATACACGTCCCGTCTTTCGTTTCATAATCTTGCCCGAAAATGATGATCTCCGGCTTGTGTTCCAAAGCGACTTGAAGCACGTTGGGAATGAGATGGGTTTCCGGAAAGTGATCTTCACCGATACTGCCATCTTCAGCTGCCCCAGCCACGTTGAAATATCGCAAACTGACATAACGGATATGATGGGCGTGTTCGGCCCAACGGATCATCCTTTCCATCATCAGTTTGGATTCACCGTAGGGATTGGCGGGAGTTTCATGTGCCGATTCGGAAATCGGCATCTCCTCTTTCACCCCATATACCGCTGCCGATGACGAAAAAACCAAGGCCTCCACATGGTGTTTTGCCATGGCTTCGATGAGACAGATCGTCCCATAGACATTGTTATCAAAATATAATAGCGGCGCACGCATCGATTCTTCGACTAGAGAATGAGCGGCGAAATGCACGCAAGCGTCGAATTGTTCATGCAAAAAAACGTCATCTAAAAACGTCCGGTCCCGGATATCGCCCATGAAAAATCTTGCTTCAGGGTGAATGGCCTCGATATGTCCCGTAACCAAATTATCCACAATCACCACTTGATGATGTTGTTCGATGGCTGCCTTGACAAAATGACTGCCGATATATCCCGCACCGCCTGTGACCAATATCTTCACGTGCTATTCCTCCAACTCATAATGGATTTCCTGACAAAAACCTGTATGTTGATCGATCGTATAGGGCGTAAAGCGCGAATCAATCGGGGCGGATGGCATAAATTGAGGTTCCAATGCAATCGCGCCGAACATAGCCATGGGTACATGGTTTTGCATGGCGGCATCCGGGGGAACATTCGCCGAATAGATATTGATTCCCGGATACGTGCTCTTGATCGACAG
>JBAZGL010000047.1:5026-8045 GCA_041652855.1 Candidatus Izemoplasmatales bacterium | reverse complement strand
GCAGATCGTGATCCCAACCGATAAAGGTGTATGTATAGTCATCACTTTCCGGATACTGAGGATCTGACGGGGGCGTCACATCCGCACCCTTGAGGACGAGGATGGTTTCAATCAATGTCCCGTCGGGATGATAGAAACTCACGCTCGCATAGATGTCTTCCGTATCCGTGGATTGTGTGGTTTCGACAGTCGTGGTCGGCACAGTAGTGACCGGTTCGGTCGTCGTCGGCACAGTGGTGACCGGTTCTGTTGTCGGTGCCACAGTTGTCGGCACAGTGGTGACCGGTTCTGTTGTTGGTGCCGCAGTCGTGGGCACAGTAGTGACTGGCTCGGTCGTCGGTGCCACAGTCGTCGGCACAGTGGTGGTAGGTTCTGAAGTGTCCGATGACGTTGAAGGCATGTCGGTAGTAGGAACTAAAGTCGGGACAAATGTGGTCGGGATAGATGTATCGGAATCCGATGTGGGACTTCCAGTCGTGGGGGAAATCGTCGTCACATCAAAGGTTGATACATCCGTTGTCACTTCATCCGTCGTGTCAACTTGTGTGGTACCACCAGTAGGTAAAGTCATCCCCTCACAAGCAGAAAGTACAATCGCAAAAAGCACACAAAAAAACAGTGCTGCAAATCTTCTTTTCACACCAATACCTCCTCTGAGTTTTATGCACATGTCGTGGAGCATCTTATAATTATATATATAGCACATACATATGTAAAAATCTATGAGATATTTAAGATTTTTTTAACATTTGCACACATATTCATTATTACTACCCAGAAAAAACAATAAAAAATCTCGCAAATCCCGACGCGTGTGCATCCATGGTTTCTGCCATCAGATGCACTTCGCCTTGGGTTAAAACTAAAAAAAGAGCCCCCGGGGGCTCTTGATTGAAACTCTTGATGGGTGCTGTTTATTCGTAGTCAAAGGCTAAACGCGAGACAAAGCTGAAATCATCATCCATCTGATACTGCTGGATTTGTTGGTATGATACGGTATAGATCATATTGCCAATCATCACAGATCTTTCGATGGAATCATACCAATATGCGTAAGTATGGTCATCGGTTTGATGAGTCAGTTTGGCCAGATAGTCCAATGAACCTGCATACCCGACTTTGAACACATAGACGGATTGTATGGACTTATAGTATTCGGAATCATATTCGAAGACTGGAATAGCCATATAGACAAAATCCGCATCCTCCGGTTCGTAACTCACAAATGCTTTATGATCATATTGAACGGGTGTGTAACTGTAACTCCCGGGGACGAAATACGTGTCGATTCCCACCGGCGCATCTCCGGAGACATCGTAAAGCGATATTTTCACGCCGGTAAATACGGTTTGTCCATATGTGTTGACTTCTGCCTGGCGACCAACGCCAATCTGAAGATCATCTCCGAAAAGATGTAAATAATCCGAGACTCCATCCTCATACCATTCTCCGAGAATTTCAGGATCAAGCGGATCGGACAAGTCGACTTTGTACAGCGGGTCCGTTTGCACGAAAGTCACAACATACCCAACATCTCCGTTAAACCGCACCGCATAGATTCTTTCGCCGGGTTTTCCCAATCCCGTCAATTCCGAAACCTGTTCGAATACTCCTGGCTCGGACGCATCAAAAATGGTAATTTGATTGTCGATGACCCATTGATCTTCAAGATAATGTTGACAGGTAGTGGCAATCCGAAAATGGCCTTCATGTTCATCCATCGAAAACTGATTCAATGGTGTTCCGGAAACAGACGCGGATGCTTGATAGACGAGGACGCCGTTTTCATTTGCGAAGCGGTTGATAATCGTAGTCTCCAAATATCGCATCGCGACATCATCGTAAACGTAACGATACACCGTGCAGTAGAGGTTTTCTTTGCTCATGTAGATTTGATACGCGCTACCGAGATAGGCATCGACTTGAGCCTTCTTATCTCCTTCTACAGCGAATGATGCGAGAATGAGGTATTGTGCGGACACATAATCGGAAGGCATGTAATAAATGTTTCTGGCGGGCAACGTGGTCAGATTCTCAGACACGGTTGAATCAATATATCTTGGAATATAGAGGCCATCGCGATACCCATAATATGAAGCATAATTGTTCATGATCAGAAAAACATTACCGTCGATCATGCGACTTTGAGTGAGCGAAGCCGACTCGAAATATAGGGTCTTGTCAATCTGGATATTCTGTGCATCAGACACATCAAGGACGAAAACGCGGGTCCCATAGGAATAGTAATAGGGCATGAAAATGAAATCCCTTGAAGGACTTGAGATCCCCCCGAAAATATCGTCAGAATCAGAGTAGACGGTTTCAGTACCGATCAAAACGACTTTATCTCCTGCCAAATACATATTCGCCAGATAGCCGGACTCAAAGACAAAAGTGTCCGTGATACTTAATGATGCCGCTTCGATCATGAAAAATCGATTTTGTGATACGACATAAATATAGGTTCCATCCGTTAAGATGGTGTCCGCCTCATTCACCCCATCGACCTGATCATTGCTTTCGCTATGGGATTTCAGTTCCGAAGACTGAGTACTATCCGCCTCGGCAGACATCCACACATCACCGTCCATGATCCCCAAGGACGGAACATTTCTCGTGATGTATTGGTTATCCTTATAAAACGTATCCAAGTAGTGTTTCAATTGTGTGTAATTTTGAAATCTGCCGACAGTTTCCACTTCTTTGTAATCTATCTCTTGCACGTTAATTCCACACGCAACGAGTGAAAAGATGCCAAATAGGGTTATCAATGCGATCAATAATCGTTTCATAGGTTACCCTCCTTCATTTCATACACTGAGTAAACAAATCAGAAGATATATTTATTGGAATAATCTCCTTAACGTGTCAAACGCAAAAACAAATCAATGTCATTTTTGAGTAGTCCGAGCGATTGATGCCAGAACTCCGGTGTTTCCACATCGATTCCGGCAATTTTCGCAACCGCCTCAACACTCATTTTACCCGTATTTGAAAGTAACTCGTCATACAACGGGAT
>JBAZGL010000047.1:0-5016 GCA_041652855.1 Candidatus Izemoplasmatales bacterium | reverse complement strand
ATCCTGAAGATATTTTGCATACAAACCCTTCGCAAAAAGCAATCCGAAAGCGTATGGCCAATTGTAGAAACTGAGATATCCGGAATAGTAATGGGATTTGCATACCCACATGTAGGGATGGAGAAATTCGGGGTCCAATCCATCGCCATAGCTCTTCTTCTGTGCCTCAATCATCATATCCTTGAGTTCGTTCTCGTCAAATACCGTATGTTTGCGTCCCGAAAACAATGCGCTTTCAAAGTAGAAACGCGAGAGGATGTCCACGATGACCTGCGTTGCATCCTGAAGTGATGCTTCCAAGAGATAAATTTGTTCTTCTTTTGACGAAGCATCTTTAAATGCCGCCTGGTTGACGATGGTTTCGCAAAAAATCGACGCGGTTTCAGCGAGCGGCATCGGATATTCGCCATTGATAATCGATTCCGAGAAAATGGCTTCCCCATGATAGGCATGGCCGAGTTCATGAGCCAAGGTGATGACATCGCCAAAAGCACCGTCAAAATTCGTCAATACACGACTCTCTTTGATGGATGGTAGATTCGCGCAAAAAGCTCCTCCGACTTTTCCTTTTCGCGGCAAATAATCGACCCAACCTTCAGTAAAGGCCCTTTCAACCATTTCCGGAAGACGGGTGTTGAAGGTCCGGAAATTTTTGAGGATGTAAGCATTGGCCTCAGGTATCGTGAACTTTTTCTGCGTTTTGCCAAGAGGTGCAAACAAATCATAAAAGGGCAAGCCGTTTTTGTGATGGAGCAATTCGGCCTTTCGTTTCAAATAACTCCGGAACACAGGGAGAAATTGTTCCATGGCCTCGATCATGGATTGGAGCGTTGTTTCTTTAATTCTGCTCTTCGTCAAGGATTCCTCGAGCGCACTCTTGTATCCGCGGGCTTCTGTCAATGTGTTGACTTCGCCTTTGATGGAGTTGATTGCTGAAGCGATCGGTTTTTCGATTTTCTCATACGCCTTGAGTTCAGCGAGATAGGCGTTCTTACGCACCTCGGGGTCCGGTTCATAAGCGAGGTTTCTCACTTCAGACAAGGTCATCTCTTTGCCTTCATATGTCACAGATAAGGTAGATGTCAGCAAAGACTGCAATCTTCCCCATGCCATCGATCCGTTTTGACGGAGTTTGGCAAGCAGTGCTTCTGTTTGATCATCCAGCATTCTCTTCGCTTCCATCGCGAGCTCACGGAAGTGAAATGCATGTTCTTGAAGCAAGGGGTCACTCTGTAGGGTTGCTTCAAGATTGGGAAGTTTCCCAACCCATTTGCAGAACTTTGCCTCGACGAATTTGATTTGTGTGGCTTTCGTCTGCAAGCGATTCATCACTTTCAAGGCTTCAAGATTCGTCGAATCTGTTGCTTGACGCAGCGAAGCGATACCGATCAGTCGATCCGCAAGCGTTTGAAGTCTTTGGGAGATCAAAATATAGTTTCTGAGTTTCTCCACTTTTTGCTCATCATTGTCATATGCATCGCCCATTGCGACGATTTCATCGACAATTTGGTCGAATAGCTGTAAGTCTCTTTGAAAATCCTCGCTGTCAAAACCGAGGTACAACTTGTCAAGATTCCATTCAGTTCGCATCATTTTCTCTCCTTTGTGCTAAATAGTCTTTTATTGTCAATCGATAGTGTATCGAACGGCGTGAACATGCCGTTTGATCGGTTTCCTGCTTCTCGCCGAGCCATATGAAGCCACATTTCTGGATGACCCGTTCCGATTTATGATTACCCAAAAAATGGGATACTTGGATTTCTTGGATATCTGTTTCCATAAACACATACGCCAAAACGCGTTGACACGCTTCGCTCATCAGACCTCTGCCTTCGTAATCCGTAGAGAGCACATATCCGAGCGATATGATGCCGGGGGCGACGGGGTGAACCCCGACTGAACCAATGACTTTGTTTTGATCTTTCAAGACGATGGCGAAGACATCGTCATTTTCAATGAACTTGGCGATGATTTCCTTCGTTTCGCTTTCGGACTCATGAGGTTTCCACCCGGCATTCGGACCTACCGAATCAAGTTTGGCGTAGGCGTACACATCATGCACATCTTCAATTTGAAAACTCCTCAAATACAATCTGGTTGTATCTAGGGTTTTCAATTCAGCGCCTCTTGGACGGACAGTCCCATCAGATTGAGTTCGAACTTCTCTCCGGCATGAATCGTCAAAATACGCCTCGCTTTGGCACATTTCTCGACGAGTGGCGCAAAGTCAATCTGAGACTCATATTTCTTCGCAATCGCAATCTGAGGTCTGATTGCGGGATTTTTCGGTACATAGATGCTACAACAATCCGAAAAAGCGCGATTTGATATTTCCAGTGTGTCGATTTGATCTGCGATCTTGATGATTTCTGACTTATCCATTCCCGCAAGCGGACGAATCATAAGCCGATCGGTCGCATCTTGGATGGTTTCAAGGCTTTCCAACGTCTGTGATGCGACTTGGCCAATGGAGTCACCGGTGATGATCGCTTTGGCATGCGCTTCTTCTTGAATGATGGATGCGATTCGTAGCATCATCCGCCGCATAATCGTAATCAAATAACTTTCCGGCACATCCCGGATCAAGCGCTCGTGCAAGGCTTGGAAGGGGACTAGATGCAATCTGATTTGGTCGTGGGGCAGATATCGTGCTAACACCGCACATAAGTCCAATGTTTTTTGAACGGATTCCAAAGGTGTCATCGGCGTGGATTCGAAATGGACACATTCCACTTCGATGCCTTTTTTGATCGCGATAAACGCGGCGACCGGAGAGTCGATTCCACCCGAAAGCAAGGCGATCGCCCTGCCTCCCATCGGCACGGGAAAGCCCCCCATCCCCTTGATTTGATCCAAATACATGTAACAGCCATCTTTGCGCATCTCCACATTCAAAGTCAATTGCGGATGATGGACATCAACTTTGAGCTGTTTCAAGCGTTTTAAGATCGATTTCGCAAGCAGTTGCGAGATTTGTGTCGATGTTTCCTGGATGGTCTTATCGGCACGTTTCGTTTCCACTTTGAAAGTGATCGGCTCCGAAGTGATTTTTTCATCGATCATCGCAACCGCCAAATCCGCTGCTTCACTATAGTCTACCGCACATTTTGAGACCAGACTGAACGAATGGAGTCCGGGAATTGTGACAAGTCGCATAATCGCTTCGTGATACAAAACGCCATTGAGTATCAGATACATGCGGTCGTGTCTGAAATCAAAGGTTACCGAGAGAGAGGAGAACACTTCCTGAATGCGATCGTTTGCCGTTTTGACGAAATACTTCTGATTTTTACCTTTAAGCACTAAATCTCCGTAACGTACGAGTATCAGTTCGTTCATCCCAATCCTCACCTCATCCGTTTACTATTTTATCATAAAACTTGCGAATTACGCGTTCTTATTTTATAATGGGCGGGGTGATATATGATGGCTGAAACATTTATGAAAGCGGATAAATCCAATCGTAGCCGGGTTCTATTGGAAATGGCAAAAGGTTATTTGGATCATGACTTGCCTTTGATCTCCAACCTCAGCAATCTTTCGGCGTTGATCAAAGTCTACTACCCCGAACTGAACTGGGTCGGTTTTTATCTCTATGATCATCCGAGACTATACCTCGGACCTTTTCAAGGATTGCCCGCGTGCACATCGATCGCGCTGGGCAAAGGGGTGTGCGGCACCAGCGCTCAAACTAGGAAAACCTTCAACGTCCCGAAGACCGAAGCGTTTCCCGGACACATCGTCTGCGACAGCCAATCACGCTCAGAACTCGTCGTTCCGATCGTCCGTGATGACACGTTGATCGGCGTTCTCGATCTCGACAGCCCCGAGGAAAACCACTTCACCGAAGCGGATGAGCAATGCTTCGAACAACTCGTCAACCTTTTGATTGACTTTTGTTAGGCAATCCGCTATAATGTTACTTGCGCATGTAATAAAAAGCAGTTGTTTTCCTGGTGTCTTGAACGGATGATTGTTCCTTTAGTGGTTTGGTAGTATCGTGAACTGCTTCACGCGAAACCATCAAAACAATCCCGTCATCCCTCATGAAAACTCCTCAAATTACTTGTAGTATTCAAAAAAGGAGGATCATATATGTCACGATTTACAGGCTCGTCTTGGAAAGTTTCCCGTCGCTTGGGTTACTCCGTCAGCGAAACAGGCAAAGAGACCGCACGTCGCCCATATGCTCCCGGACAACACGGACAAAAACGTTCGAAGATTTCGGAATATGGCTTGCAACTACAAGAAAAGCAACGTGTCCGCTTTACCTATGGTGTCAACGAGAAACAATTCCGCAAGACATTCAACGAAGCCAAAAAAATGACTGGCAAACAAGGTGCGAACTTCTTGTTCTTGCTCGAATCGCGTCTGGACAATCTCGTCTACCGCTCCGGATTCGCAAGAACTCGCCAACAAGCCCGCCAATTGGTCAATCACGGACACATCCTGCTCGATGGCAAAAAAGCATCCATTCCCTCGATTCGTGTGAAGCCGGGACAAGTCATTTCCATCAAGGAAAAATCCCGCGACCTTCAGATCATCAAGGATGCGCTTGAAGCGGTTGTCGTCAGACTTGATTTCGTAGCTTACGACGAAAACAAACGTGAGTCCACATTCATCCGTTTGCCCGAACGCAGTGAAATATTGCCGGAAATCAAAGAAAATCTGATTGTCGAATTGTACAACAAGTAAAAATCTCAATGAAAAATGCCAATCGCGATATGCGGTTGGCATTTCTTTTTGAGGAGATCTTATTTGACGGGGATTGCCGCGTGGGCCATATACAGAAAATCGTCGGGATCCAAAGATGCGCCACCGATCAATGCGCCATCGATTTCCGGCATCGCACACAATTCGTCGATATTGCTCCTTTTGACGGATCCGCCGTAAAGAATCCGAATCGCTTGTGACACGGGTTCCCCGTAGAGCTCTTTAATTTTTTCTCTGACCACGCCACACGTCTCATTGGCCATATCCGGTGTCGCGGTTTGTCCGGTTCCGATAGCCCAGATG
>JBAZGL010000046.1:0-8218 GCA_041652855.1 Candidatus Izemoplasmatales bacterium | reverse complement strand
TATCGTAAAGAAGAAGTCGCTCATCGGATGGATGTCGACAGATTCCACGACTTCGATCGATCGCTGAGATTCCACATCAAACGTCTTGATTGTGTCAATCTGGTCACCAAAAAAGTCGAAGCGATATGGATGGGGTGTCCCGCCGGGGAAGATATCGACGATGCCACCTCGAATACTGAAATCTCCACTTTTTTCGACCGTGTATTCACGTTTGTATCCCAAATCAATCAGTTGCTCATTTAAGGAATCTCGGGATATTTCAATTATTGTATTAAGGCTTATTTTAGCGGTTTTCCACCGATTAGGAGGAAGTTGTGGTTTGAGCAATCCAGGGAGATTTGTAATGATGACGACCTGTGCGTCATCCAACATGGTTTGGATAGCATGAATCCGCTCCAGCATCAACTCTTTTGATGCGACCAGCATCTCTCCGGCAATGAACTCATCTTGCGGAAAGAACACCACGTGTGGTGCAAGACTTGTGACGGATAGCTTGTCGTACATCAATTGTGCTTGGTAGAGATTGCTTGCGACAAGTATTTGTGGCTTACTTGTTCTATGATGTGTCATCAATGCCAGCAACAATCCCGCTTCCATCGTGGTTTCATAGACTGATTTCGCGTGGCGTTTCGAGTCTATAAACTGCGTTATGTCTTCATGCTGGGGTGTTTTCATTAAAAAATCACGTATTTTTTCCATCGTTCACCTCACGCGCTTTTGGCGAGTCACAAGACTCGCCGGGGGTGTTGATTCACAAAGTGTCGCCTATTTTACCTTTTGCAATCGATAACTCACTGCGAGAATCCACCGCGTAGGAACGATTTTCGCAAACAAATGTACTATTTTCATCTTGAATCCTGGGATAATCACCGTTTTCCTTCGGGCAATCCCTTTGATCGCGATCCGCGCACAATATGCACTTGAAATACTCTTCAGTGCGTGTTTCGCCCCTGCGACCTGTGCAAACTCCGTGTCAACAGGCCCCGGACACAAGATCAGGATCCGCAATCTTCTTTTGGCCTTGATGAGCTCATAATTGGCAGCCCGGCTATAGTTGATGACATATGCTTTCGTCGCCGCATATGCCGCCATCAACGGTGTCGGTATGAACCCAGCCATGCTCGCGACGTTGAGGATGACTCCGTCGTCCATGCGCTCGGCAAACCACCGCGTCATCACATGCAATGCTTCGATATTGAGTTGGATCATCTGTGTCTCTTTCGCCAAATCAAGAGTATCAAACAAGCCCACTTGACCAAATCCAGCGTTGTTGATGACCAGTTTGATGTCCCATTTCCGCGTTTCTTCCAAAAATAACGCCCGAGCGTTGATATCCAGCAAATCACAAGGATACACGATGATATCAATCGAATGCTTTGCATTGATTGATGCTTTTAGCGCTTGAAGCCTGTCGACTCTTCTCGCTACCAAGATCAATTGATATCCCTGCTCCGCCAGTTGAACGGCCAATTGTTCACCGATACCGCTGGAGGCTCCGGTAATCAAGGCATAAGGGGCATGGTTCTTCATCATAAGTCAGACCTTTCCTGTTTCTTCATGACTCTATTATATCAAATTCGATGCGTTTCTCATCCAAAAGAACGTGAATCGAGCAAAACAAAAACCATTCATGATGAATGGCTATTGATTGAATTGATTCATGATTTCCGGAAACGCCTTTTTCGATACGAAAGCCTCAATGACCGCCGTTGCGGTGATCAATGTATCTTGGATCAGTTTCATCTCGCTTTTTGACAGCGGGCTTAAAACTTGCTTGGCAGGATCGAGATCCTCGTCTCTGCCGATGCCGATTCTCAGACGTTTGAATTGATCGTCCATAGCTTCAATGATCGATTTTAATCCGTTATGGCCGCCTGATCCGCCTTTTTCACGCAAGCGGATTTTGGCAAAAGGCAAATCGATATCGTCGGAGATGATGAGGATGTCCTTTGATTCAATGCCATAATACGCTGCAACCTGACGCACGGAATGACCGGAAAGATTCATGAATGTTTTGGGTTTTAACAGGATTGTTTGGCCATAACATGCCATTTCTCCCAAAAATTTGGTTTCTTTGCGAAATTTGATCTTATGCGCTTCCGCAAAAGCATCGAGACACATGAACCCTATATTGTGCTTCGATTTCGCATATTTTCTGCCTGGGTTTCCCAAGCCGACCACCAAGGTATTCATCGTTATCTGTTTTTTGGACGGATCACGACGAAACGATTGGGCTCCTCGCCTTCAGATTCTGTTTGTACATCTCTCCAGTCGGCGAGTTTGGTATGGACAACGCGACGTTCATACGCATTCATTTTGACGAGGCGTGCGGGCACTTTCGTCCGTGCAACTTCCTTGGCCGTCTTTGTGGCGATGATTTCCAATTGTTTTTTGCGTTGAGATTTGTATCCGCCGACATCTACGAGCACCATGAAATGTTCGTCCATGAACACATTGATTAAATTCTTCAGCAGGGTTTGGATTGCTTCGAGGGTTTTTCCGTTTTTACCGATGAGAATCGGGTTTTCATTGGCGTCGATCAAGAAGGCGATTTGGTTTTCGGTTTCCATCTTCGCTTCCACGATCGCCTCGATTTCCATCGCGGTAAGAATCGCTTTGAGATAATTGATTCCGTCTTTCATGGGGTCAAAACGCACTTTCGCTTCGACCACGTAGGACTTGTTCAAACCTAAAATGCTTTTCTTTTCTTCAATGATGGCCAACTCGATATAATCTTTGTTGATTTTGAGTTCGTTGGCTGCGTGTTTGATTGCAGAATCGTTGAGTGTGTTGGTCGTGAATTGAATGGATTTCATATACCTTCCCCCTAAAACTTCTTACGCAATTGTTCTTGTCTTTGACTCATTTTGCGGTGGCTGAGGTGGCTTTGGAACAGTTGATACACATTACCGATGATCCAATAAAAAGCAATACCGGCATTCATAATGGAAATATAACCCATCATGACAATCATGAAGTACATCATGAACTTCATCATTTTTTGGCTTTGTTGGGCTTTTGCATCGACATATCGGTTGTTTTTTTGATTGGCTTTCGTCCGTTGTTGCATCAACCATTGACTCAAAAACATCGTGCCGGCAACGATCAACGCCAGCGGAAGGTTTTCCAACCAATAGGTATTCCCAAGATGTGTCCATAAAAATTTTGTATTGATCGTTGCGTTACCGAAAATCGTTGTGTCAAGCGGAAAACGTTGAACCACTTGATACATGGCGATGAAGATTGGCATTTGCAATAACGGCATGAGACAGCCAAAAAAGTTGATTTTATACTTCTTGTAAATCTCCATGGTTTCCAGCTGCATGCGTTGTTGGGATGCTTGGTCCGTCCGTCCGCGATATTTCTCTTGAACGCGGTTGATTTCAGGTTGGGCCATTTGCATTTTGATTGTCATGTCGTTGCTTTTGGCATAAATTGGCCATCCAAGTGTTCGGATAACGAGTGTCATCAACAACAATCCCAACCAA
The DNA here is from genome assembly GCA_041652855.1 of Candidatus Izemoplasmatales bacterium. GTDB lineage: Bacteria > Bacillota_I > Bacilli_A > Izemoplasmatales > Hujiaoplasmataceae > JAAYZB01. The sequence continues at coordinate 4,730 of JBAZGL010000046.1, read as the reverse complement.
TAGTAATAATTGGTTCCCAATAACCCGAATAGGTTGCTGGCGAAATAGGTGAAGTAACCTATCTGTTTGATGACCCATTCCCAGACTCCGGTGCGCACCCCGATCGGGGTCTGATACACACTTTCATAAAGCCCGGTCTGTTCTTTGTCCATGGCTCGATAATCTTCAAACGTGACACGTACGAAAGCGCCATCAACGTTCCATTCCAGATACCCAGTCCCGTTTGCGTCCACCGTGGCCAGAGAATCAGGTGATCCCAAAAGTTCGGCTACACGACTCAGTGAAGTCGGTATCTCGGTTGGGTTGTCCTCAACCGTCAAGATACTTTGATAGTTTTTGTACGTGACTCCCGGTTTCGAGCCGCATCCGGCAAGTCCGAAGAGTAAAACAATAGCGATGATAATAGTCAATATCCTGTTCTTTTTCATATGCACTATCCTTTTATTATTTTCGCTCGCGCGAATAGAATCATCAGTTGTTCGCGCAGCTGCGCGTAGTTTAACTCGTTAGCCCTGGTTCTGACGATCAAAAACACATCCACCGCTTCAGTAATCGCTGACAAGCGAACGATTTCTCTGATCTGGCGTTTGATCCGATTGCGCTCGACGGCGTTACCTAGTTTTTTCGGAACGCTCAATGCAAATCGGTAGTGATCCATTGCGGGGTTCACCCAATAAAACAAAGAAAAATAACCGTTTGCGATCCGGTTCTTTTGTTTTAGGAGCGCATCGATTTCCGTGCTTTTTTTGATTCTGTATGCTTTATTCACGCCACCACCCCTTTCAAAAACAAAAACCACCTAAATATATTATTCCGGTGGTTTCAAGTTCTAATATATAATGGGTGTGTTTTTATGTGGTTTTTAGCGATCTGATACAGTCAAGCTCTTCCGGCCTCTTGCTCTTCGGCGCGATAGGACTTTTCTTCCGTTCGCCGTTTCCATCCGGGCACGAAACCCGTGGGTTCTCGCTCTTTTGATTTTGCTCGGTTGATATGTCTTTTTGCTCATGATCAACATCACCAGCCTTTCTTCCAGAAACCATGCTACATAATTATAAGGGATTTTTCCATGGATGTCAACACATTTTGACCGCGCATTCTACTGGAAAAAATCATTTATTTCCACTTTTCCCCATCGCCATGATCCGCGATGAAAAACGGTTATAACCATTGTCGACATTTGTGTTGAAATAGACGGTTTTGGGATAGGTGGAAAATCGGGTTTCATCGCAAAATAGTGCAGATTTTTATACACATATCTCTGTGGAAAACTATCAAACCCATAAAAGTTATCCACATTTTTTGTGGAGAAATAGTCGAATCATCCCGTTTGCTTTATGATATATTTAAGTATGAGGTATCACATATGCCAATACAGGAATTTCAACGCATTTGGGAACAGATCAAATATCAATTACAACTGACCCTGGATGAAGATGTTTATAATGAACATTTTTTTGGTATTTCTCAAGTCTTCAAAATCGTCAACAATTCCGTTTATCTCATTGCATCCAACTCGTTTATCAAAAGCAAAATTGAGTCTTTTTACCTTAACCGCCTCAACGCGATGCTCAATGAATATGTCAGCGAGAAACATCTGTTCAAAATCATCACCAAGGATCAAGCGGCTGAAGAACTGGCGCGATCTGCTGCATATGAAATCAACACTCCGGAAGAGAATCTCGAAAATAAATACAACACCGGATTGAATAATTCATATACATTCGATAATTTCGTCGTTGGCGCGAGTAATCGCTTAGCCTACACTTCAGCCACGAAAGTGGCGGACCAACCTGGTGCGGTCGCAAATCCGCTGTATATTTTTGGTGATGTCGGTCTCGGTAAAACACATTTGATGCAATGCGTGGGGAATTATGTGTTGGAAAACGACGTCAATAAAGTCGTTCTTTATGTCAAGACCGATCAATTCATCGAAGATTATGCCAAAGCAGCGCAAAAAAAAGCCTTTGATGATTTTTCCAAGAAATATGAAAGCGTCGATGTGCTATTGGTTGATGACATTCAATTTCTTTCGGGCAAAACACAATCACAACTCGAATTCTTCAAGATTTTCGAGAAACTCAAAGAAAGCAACAAACAAATCGTGATCACCTCTGATCGCAAAGCTTCCGAACTGTTTGATATCATGTCGCGTCTGACTTCGCGGTTTGAATGGGGTTTGTCCGTCGACATCAATCGCCCGAATCTGGAGCATCGAATCTTGATTCTCAAGAAAAAACTTCAAGCTGAAACCGCGGATCCCGATCTGATCCCCGATGAAATCCTTGATTACATCGCGAGTATCTTTGATAACAACGTACGCGAGTTGGAAGGCGCGTTGAAGCGCGTTTTATTCTATTGCACGGCGTTTGATTACAAATTCACGACTTCCAATGCCGAAGAAGCGCTGAAAAATTTGGTTCACTCCAAAAACATTTCCAACAAGTCGATCGAAATCAGCAACTACAACACCGTTCTTGATATCGTCAGCGCATATTATAGTATCTCTTCGTCCGATCTTCTGTCCAAGAAAAGACAAAAACAATATGTCTATCCCAGACAGGTCGCCATGTATATCCTCAAAGACCTTTTTGACATCACTTATAAGAAAATCGGCCAGATTTTCAACAATCGCGACCATTCGACCGTCATCTACAGTATCGAACAAATTGCCAATGATATTCAGACCGATTCCGCCAAAAAAGGTGATATCGATAAGTTGTTGATCAAATGTGGAAAGAATGTCTAAATCACCTTTGTTTTCCCCCAATCTTCACTATACTTAAACCGCTAAATATGGTATAATATAGTGTTGGATTATGCTATTTATCCCCGCGCTCCACACCTCTAATAACAATAATAATTTAAAATATTAATAATATAATAGTGTCACAGGAGGTTGTATATGAATTTTGTTATCGCCACAAACGTCTTGCTGAATCAGTTATTGATTGCTCAAAAAGCACTCTCAAACAAAACTCCTGCCCCTTATCTCCAAGGGATTAAACTCGAGGCGCTTCAAAATGAAATAATCCTGATTACAAGTAATGCCGATATTTCGATCAAATTACACATCAAAGATGATAGTCTTCGTGTGGATATCCCCGGAGACGTGCTCATTCCCGGCAAATTTTTTGTCGACATCATTCGCAAACTTGAAGGTGAGCAACTCGAATTATCTGTCATTGATCAAAATATTTTGCGGATCATCGCTGGAGATTCGGATGTCACGTTGAATCTCTTGAATGTAGATGATTATCCTGAATTGAATTTCCCGCTTAGCGACGAACCGATCAAACTCGATTCAAAAATCATGAAGGCGATTATCCGGCAAACGACATTTGCCACATCGACCATCGAAAATAGACCGATTTTGACCGGTGTGAACGTTCGTGTGGAAGATGAAAAGCTCAGCGCGATTGCGACCGACTCATTCCGTTTGAGTCAAAAAAACATCACCATTCCCAAAAGCACGGATCATATGAATGTGGTGATTCCAGGAAGAAGCCTTGATGAACTATCCAAAATCCTTGAAATGAATTTGGATGAAATTCTCATCCATCTGAATCACAAGTCCATTCTGTTTGAGTACGGAAATGTCTTGTTTCAATCCCGCCTGCTCGAAGGTAATTTCCCTGAGACATCCCGATTGATCCCGAACGAGTTTCCCATCGTCATCAAATTCAATCGCGATAAATTATTCGTAGCGATCGAACGCGCGTCGCTCTTGTCGTCCAAAGAAGGATCTTCCAGTATTGTCAAGCTCAATCTGCGTAGCGACAACATCGTAGAAATCACATCAAACTCTCCCGAACTCGGGAAAGTCACGGAGAAAGTGTATCCACTTGACAAAGCGGTAGGCGTTCCGATTAAAATCGCCTTCAGCTCCAAATATTTCATGGACGCGCTCAAAACGTTTGTTTCTGACGAAGTCTATGTCAAATTCACCGGTGAAATTCGCCCGTTTGTCATCGAAGGCAACAGTGATCCCGGATTGATTCAATTGATTTTGCCGGTTCGAACCGAATAACCAACCGTTTTCGAAACTTTAAATCCGGATTTGATACTCATAAGTGAGGAATCCGGATTTTTTTGTTTTTTCGGTCATTTCAGAGACTTTTTGAACCAAGATAAATCTTGGGGTCTGCAGTTGCTTTTATCCATGAATAATGATATCATCTTCACGGTTTAAAGGAGTTGAATGTCTGATGAAGAAACAATACGACATCATCATCGTCGGCGCAGGGCCAGCGGGATATATGTGTGCGTATGAATTAATCGAGAAAAAACCAGAACTCAGCGTTCTGTTGGTGGATAAAGGGCATACGATTTTCGATCGGAAATGCCCGATTCTTGAAAAGAAGATTCAGAAATGTCCTACACAAAAAAACGGATATATCGGTTGTCTCCCTTATTGTTCAATCACGAACGGTTTTGGGGGAGCCGGAGCATATTCGGACGGGAAATTCAACATCACCAGCGAATATGGCGGGTGGATGAACGAATATCTTGATGATCGACTAGTTGAAGAGTTGATCCGTTATGTCGATCAAATCAACCTTAAGTTCGGAGCACCGAAAGAGATTACGGATCCGCTGACGGAGAAAGTCAAAGAGATCGAACGAAAAGGGTTGGCGGTCGGGTTGAAACTGCTTCGTGGGCAGGTGCGCCATCTTGGAACGGAAGTTAACCTCCAAATCCTGCAAAACATCGCGCAACACCTCGGACAA
>JBAZGL010000045.1:0-8303 GCA_041652855.1 Candidatus Izemoplasmatales bacterium | reverse complement strand
CTTGACGGGATTCAAATTCATCGGTGAACAAGCGCGCTTTTTGGAGTCGACCGACAAGGCGTTTATCTTCGGCTACGAAGAGTCATATGGATACGTCATTTCTGATGAAGTCAGAGACAAGGATGCAATCCAGGCTTTGCTGATGATTATCGAGGCGGCGAGCTTCTATCGCCAGAGCGAAAACAAGGCGCTTTGGGAAATATTGGAAGATATCTATCAAAAATACGGATACTACCGCGAAAAACTCCTCAACGTGGACTTGAAGGGACTTCAGGGCAAGAAACGGATCGAACGCATCATGAAGCACTTTCAGACCAACCACCTCCGAGAAGTCGTGTCAATCCAAGTGCGCTCAATCGAAGATTATGAAGCGGGAATCCGTTACCAAAACGGCCAAAAATCCGTGATTGATTTACCGAAATCCGCTGTGATCAAATATGTTTTGGAGGATGATTCCTGGTTCGTGCTCAGACCCTCGGGCACCGAACCAAAACTCAAGATCTATTTCGGTACTTTGGATACATCCGCCGATCAGGCGGATGCACGTCTATCATTACTTGAAAGGAAAATTGCTTCGCTCGTGGAAGCAATCGAATAGCATCCATGGAATTCGTTATCGCAATTGCTATTATCGTCGGTTTGGTGACCCTCTTTGTCGTCGCTTATGCCCTCAACCAAAAACAAGAGATTCCGGAATCGTGCCGGGATTTGACCGACACCACCGCATGTGGCGGGTGTCGGACGATCCATTGCCCCAACCATCCGAAACAGAGTGAGGAAGGAGGGGGCGGGAGTGATCGGAAATGATTGGGATGACCTGCTGAAATCCGAGTTTGAACAACCGTATTTTCGCGAGTTGACGAAAATAATCATCGCCGAATATCAACAGCATACGTGCTATCCTCCCATCGGCGATGTTTTTCATGCGTTCCGTTTGTGTGCCTATCAGGACACCAAAGTGTTCATCTTGGGGCAGGACCCCTATCACAACCCGAATCAAGCCATGGGGCTAGCGTTTTCGGTGCCCCGACACACTGAAATTCCGCCTTCACTCAAAAACATCTTTGAGGAGTTGACCGATGATCTCAATCTCGATATGCCGACTTCGGGCGATCTGAGCGCGTGGGCCCGACAAGGTGTGTTGTTGCTCAATGCGATCTTGACCGTCCGGGAACACGCACCTTTATCCCATAAGGATTTTGGTTGGCAACGGTTCACCGATCATGTGCTTGAGCTTTTGAACGCCAAAGAAACACCGGTCGTTTTCGTCCTGTGGGGCAGTTATGCCAGAAGCAAGAGAGCCTTGATTTCGAATCCGAGGCATTTGCTTATTGAGAACGTCCACCCCTCACCACTTTCGGCCCATCGTGGATTTTTCGGATCGAAGCCCTTTTCGCACATCAACGCATTTTTGACGAAGGCACATCAAAAGCCGATCGACTTTCGTCTTGATTGAAGGATGAATATGAAACAAAGTCGCATTCAAATCTTGATCTTCACGGGATTGTTGGTCGCCATCGGCGTGGTGTTGACCTATTTTTTATCGATCACGATTCCCCCGACGGGAGCCGCAATCATCCGCTTTGGTATCGGCTATGTGCCATTGATCTTCATCAGCATCCTCTACGGTCCTTTGGTCGGGGTCATGGCGGGCATCGTGCAGGACATATTGGGCATATTTCTGATCGGTGCACCCATCTTCAGTTATACCTTCCATCCGATATTCACTTTGAATGCGGCCATTTACGGATGGTTGCCGGGATGGTTGTTTCGGATGAAGTTTCCTCATGCGCGTACCGTGTTTTTTTGGTTGAACAATAGCCTGTTGCTTCTGTTTATGGTGGCGATATTTGTCTATGTATTCAATATCGATCGCATCCATTCGCAAACGCTGGGCGAAACGGAGAAATTTCTGCTTCTAGGTATGAGCGCCTTGGGTGTGGTGGCGACGGGATTGGTGAATGTGATTGTGTATTTCCGGCAAAGAAAAGTGCAGGATGGTACTAAGTTGCTCTTTGTGGTGATGGCGCTTTATATGATCGTGTCATTAGGGATCACGCCATTGTTTCTGGCGTTTCGTGATCAGGTTTCCTATTGGGCTTATCTTCCCGTCCGGATTCTGAAAATGCCGATCGAAGTGGCCATCTATGTCATCATCCTCTCGTTGATCATGAATATTTTCAGACAGTTGAACAAAGAAACGATCGAGCGCTGAAAGCATCTGCGATGATGGATGAGAACTGACCCGATTTCTATAAAAAAATCAATCACACATGATCGTTAACGTGAGAAAAATATAGGACCGCATCCATTCGATGCGGTCCTTGTCTTATAGTTCAATGATTTTGACTTCGCCCGGGCCGAGATGCAGTCTGATTCTGCCATCGGGTGAAAAATCGCTGTATTCTCTGCCGAATTCGTAGGTGGCGTAGACGAGGTTGCCTGAGAGGTTGGCATTCATCGAGCCTGCGCGCAAGGCTTCAAGCGAAGCGCTGGAGGAATGACTATGATAGGGATCGGTATTGGCGACCACGATGAGGCATTTCCGGCTGTCGGGATCAAAGTAGCTCACACCGATAAAGGGTGAATCGAAGGTGTCAAAGTACAAGGGAACATAGTGTTTGGGATTCATCAGATGATTCAACCACCGTGCGCGAATCTCTCGGATTCCGGCGAGATGATCGAGGAGCTCCCAGCGATCGGGAGAAATGTAATGGAAGGCATAGGCATCGAACAGCGCGAGCTTGCCATAGAACAAATCAGATTGAGGCAAGTTGAAACGGTCTTTGTCCGTACAATCGATGCCGGTATTCATCGGCTGGGTTTCGTAGACTTCCTGTCCCGAATTGATGAAGGGGACGAGGTTGGGCAGAAGCATATTAAAGATCGTCGCCATGCGGGCGAGGACTTTTCCGCCGTCTCTGGCAGCGATGCGGGCCGTGTCATGGGTTTCAGCGCAGGCGAACATCGGCAAAGCGATGTCGGGTGCGTTATAGACGAACTGATGATATTTTTTCTCCCAGATCCGGGGCTGCATCCAAAACCCGTTGCCGATGATGACGTTGTAGCCGAGTTCCTTGGCGGTTTGAGCGTTGTCGGGATTGAGTTCCTCAGCGATGAAGGCGAAATCGGGATCGTTGGCACGTGCTTGCTCGATGATCATCTTCAATAGCGGTTTGGGCAGGGCATGGCCCATATCGATCCTCGCGCCATCGATGCCGAATTGGGCTTGATAGTACGGGATAATCGAAGCCAACAACGTCCATAAAGCCTGATTGGGTTTCTTTCCGGGAAAGAGGTTGGCTTTAATGGTGTCGAAAAGAATATATGGTTTCACATCGGGATCGGTCAGGAAAGCGCGGTTGGCAGCGGGATGGTCAAGATACATCCTGAAAAACGTGATATCGGTCCAAGGAGGTTGGACATCATTGATATGATCCGAGAAAGCGGGAGCGATTTGCAAGCCATAGTGTGTCTTGATGGCTGCGGATATATCTGTTGCTTCGCTGTGGATCTTTTTCCATAATTCGGGATCTGCGGTTTGAGGATTGGTTTGAAAGAGGGCGATATGGCGTTGAACATCATCGCTTTCATAGACTTGTTTCATGTATTTGGGCTCGGGGGACAGAGTGTCCGGCAGACCCGGGACTTTCGGCACCTGATATTTGGGGAGATCTTCGGCCTTGATCCAGTAGAACCAGTCGGGATGATCGCGGATGAGGTCGTTTTCGACGGCATTCGTGCGCGGAATGATATCGATCGTGACGCGCATGCCTAGAATGTGGCACGCTTCAACGAACGCCTGGAACTCTTCTTTGAGCGTCATTTCCGATCCGGTCATCGGCTCTTTCAGATTCGGATCGAGATCGAAGAAAGATGCGACGCCGTACGGCGAACCCAAATCCCCCTTCTTATCTTTCAAAGAAAAACGCGATAAAGGCAAGAGGTAAATGGTGTCGACGCCGAGTTTTCGAATCATGGGGAGGAGCGCAAGCATTTTGACAAAGGTACCGGTTTCCTTCATTTGGTCGAAGTTGACGGCATCGAGCGAAAACGATCTGTCGTGATCCCAACTCGCGGATGTGCGGATCATCGTCGAATAGAGCACCGAACTTTGAACCCAATCCCCTCCTTGTTCTCCAGGTCCGATCGGGTTTTTCGATTGCTTGGACAAGGATGTGAGGTAATCGGTATTCGGTTGGGATTGAGGCAAAAAGAAATCCGTGATTAAAGAGCGGTAGAAGTGGTAGGGATTGACGAGCAGTTCATGCGAGGGGAGTCTTCGGAAATGCGCTTCAGGGTAGTTCCACGCATTCCAAAGATCAGGAACGACGTAATTGATCTGTCCCTTCGCTTCCTGTTGTCTGAGAATCATTTCGAGTTTTTCGAGTTTTGTCTGAGCCATGTGACCACCTCACTATCATTATATCAAATCAAGGAATATTTGCGTGTCCTTTCTTAAAGATGTAAAGGCTTACAAGGAACTCATTCTGCTTTCATAATGATGAGTTTTATAGTATAATAGCAACGGTTAGAGGTGACAGAATGAAAAAACCGATAGTATTGATGGTGCTCGATGGGTTCGCCTTTGGCGACCGTGGTCCGGGAGATGCGTTTCACATGGCTCGAAAGCCCCATCTCGATTTATTATTTGAAGAATTTCCATGGACTTATCTTGAAGCTTCGGGGGAAGCCGTCGGCCTCCCGGAAGGGCAGATGGGCAACAGTGAAGTCGGTCATATGAATCTCGGCGCGGGACGGATTGTCTATCAATCCCTGACGCGCGTCAATGTCGCGATCAAAGATGGATCGTTTCTTCAGAATCCTGCGTATTTGCAGGCATTCGAACACGTGAAGAAGCATCAATCCAAATTGCATGTCTTTGGTTTGTTGTCGGATGGCGGAGTCCATTCGCATATTCGCCATATCAAAGTTTTGATCCAGATGGCGAAAGCCCACGGCGTAGATCACACGTATTTTCACGCATTTTTGGATGGACGCGATGTGCCGCCGCAGTCGGCGATCACATATGTATCAGCGCTTGAATCCGATATGAACGCTCATGAATACGGAAAAATCGCAACGGTTTCGGGACGATACTACGCGATGGATCGCGATAAGAACTGGAATCGCATTCAACTTGCCTACGACGCGATGACTTTTTCGAAGGCACCGCATTATCCTTCCGCTACCGCGGGAATCCAAGATTCTTACGAACATGGAGTTGTCGACGAGTTCGTCATCCCGTTCGTGGTGGAACCCGAAGGCAAGATCGAGACGAACGACGCCATCATTTTTGCGAATTTCCGTCCGGATCGCGCAATCGAGATCGGCACTGCCTACTCCAATCCATCGGCTGCGCCTTTGCTTGATACGACGCACGGCCCGGAGAACATCTTCTTTGTCTCCACCATGAAATATGCCGATTCGGTGAAGGGCCCGTTGGCCTTTCAACTGAACGATTTGACGGATACTTTCGCAGATTATATCTCAAATCTCGGAAAGAAGCAACTGCGCATCGCAGAAACGGAGAAATATGCCCATGTGACTTTTTTCTTTGACGGCGGTGTGGACAAGGAAATCGTGGGCGCGAAGCGGATACTCATTCCTTCGCCAAAAGTTGCGACCTATGATTTAAAACCACAGATGAGCGCCTATGAGATTACTGATAGTGTGATTCAGGAATTGGACTCGGGCGAATATGACACGATCATCCTCAATTTCGCGAACGGCGACATGGTGGGTCATACCGGTGTGATCGACGCCGCGGTCAAAGCCGTTGAAACCGTCGATGAATGCACAGGCAGAGTGGTGGATAAGGTGCTTGAAATGGGTGGCGTGTGTTTGATCACGTCCGACCACGGCAACTGCGAGAAGATGCTCGACGAACAGAATCTTCCCTTTACCGCCCATACGACCAACAAAGTCTTTCTGATCGTGACGAAGCGCGGCATCGCCTTGCGCGAAGGCGGGACTTTAGGCGATATCGCCCCGACGATGCTGGAATTGATGGACCTCACGCAACCTCAGGCGATGACAGGAGTTTCTCTTATCGAACACGCTTGATCACAGAAACCGATTATTCCTAAACGCTTAGCAAAAAAATTCATATAAAGGAGAATTTGAATATGCCCTATATCACAAGTATTTATGCACGAGAAGTATTAGATTCCAGAGGAAACCCCACCATCGAAGTCGAAGTCGAAACCGAATCCGGCGCTTTCGGTCGTGCGATTGTCCCGAGTGGCGCATCCACTGGAGAACGTGAAGCGATTGAACTTCGCGACAATGACAAAAGCCGTTACTTGGGCAAAGGTGTCCAGAAAGCGGTCAGAAATGTCAATGAGACCATCGCTCCTGAGTTGCTCGGCTATGACGTGACTTTGCAAAACGAGATCGACAAAGTCATGATCGCTTTGGACGGAACGCCGAACAAGTCAAAATTGGGCGCAAACGCCATTCTGGGCGTGTCCATGGCCTGCGCTCGCGCAGCCGCTGACTGGGCAGGTTTGCCACTATACGCGTATTTGGGCGGTTTCAATGCGAAGCAGTTGCCGACGCCGATGATGAACATCATCAACGGTGGTTCACACGCGGACAACAATGTCGACTTTCAGGAATTCATGATCATGCCGGTCGGCGCGAAGTCGTTTAAAGAAGCTTTGAGAATGGGTGCGGAAGTCTTCCACAACCTCAAGAAAGTCCTCCATCAAAAAGGCTTCAACACCTCAGTCGGAGATGAAGGTGGGTTCGCCCCGAATCTTCAATCCAATGAAGCGGGTTTGGAAGTCATCATGGAAGCCATCAAAAAAGCGGGCTACGTCCCGGGGACGGATGTCGCTTTGGCGATGGATGTCGCCGCGAGTGAGTTTTATGATGCCGAAAAAGGCAAATACGTCCTCAAAGGTGAAAACCGTGAACTGACGAGTGCGGAACTCGTATCGTTCTATGAAACGCTTGTCGCCAAATATCCGATTGTTTCAATTGAAGATGGCCATGACCAAAACGACTGGGCGGGTTGGAAATTAATGACGGAGAAACTCGGCAAGAAAATCCAAATCGTCGGTGATGATCTGTTTGTGACCAACACGGAAATTCTGGCTCGGGGAATCAAAGAAGGCATCGCCAACTCCATTTTAATCAAAGTGAACCAGATTGGTTCCTTGACAGAGACGTTTGATGCCATTGAAATGGCGAAACGCGCGGGTTATACCGCTGTGGTCTCACATCGCTCCGGAGAAACGGAAGACACCACAATCGCCGATCTCGCGGTTGCGGCCAACACCGGACAGATCAAGACGGGTTCGTTATCACGTACGGATCGGATCGCGAAATACAATCAACTTCTCCGCATCGAAGAAGAACTTGGAGAAGTCGCTCAATACAATGGTATGGGTGTCTTTTACAATCTATAATCAAAATGATGATGAAGCCTGCGGGTTCGCCCGCAGGCTTCGTATTCATGGGATACACCGGTAAAAAAAATCGCGCATTTGGGTGTTCCAAATCTGTGAATTTATGGTATAATAAATAAGCACGCAAGCAAAAAGAAGGAAATGGATATATTTCTAGGAGGATTCACATGGGTTGGTTAGATTGGCTCCTGCTTGGAGTTTCAGTATTTCTTATAGCATTAGTGATGCTTCAGGAATCGAAAGATGATGTGAAGAACACGTTTTCGGGAGAAAAATCGGAACTGTTCAAAAACCAAAAACAACGGGGTCCGGAGCTGTTGATGGCGCGGATCACCTTGGGCACTACGGCCCTGTTTGCCGTTCTTGCCGTTTTGGCTATCATCTTCTAGAACACATTCCTGTGTTCTTTTTTTTCGGAAAGAAGGTATGTTCATGACACAACAAATCATCGACTGGATGTCGAGAAAAAACTATAAAGCGGCGAATGTGTTCCAGTTGCGCCGTGATTTGAATATCAAAGACGCCCATGGCTTCGATCGGGCTTTGGATGATTTGGTTGAAAACGGCGACATCATCAAGAACAAGGAAGGCCAATATCAATTAGCAGTCAAAGCGGGCTATGTCAAAGGAATCATCGATATCAAAGCATCCGGTTATGGTTTTTTGAACGTCAAGGACAGAGAAGATGATATCTATGTCCACCGCACGAAGATCCGCGACGCTTTTCCCGGGGACTTGTGTCTTGCCAAGGTCTACTTCAACCGTCAAATCGGAAAAACCGAGGCGGAGATCGTCAAAATCATTGAACGGGCGCAAAAAGAAGTCATCGGTGAATATTACCAAGGCGCAATCTTTCCGAGAACCCCAGAAGAAAATCGCTTCTACAAG
>JBAZGL010000044.1:0-8347 GCA_041652855.1 Candidatus Izemoplasmatales bacterium | reverse complement strand
TAATGTGCCATTCTCACTGAGCAACATATCACCTTTGCCCAAGAGTTTTTCCGCGCCTGTCTGATCCAGGACGACTGAGGAATCTGTCGATGATGGCACTTTGAACGCGAATCTCGTCGGAATGTTGGCTTTGATGGATCCTTTCAGAATGTCTGCCGAAGGTCGTTGTGTCGCCAGCAACAAGTGGATGCCCACCGCACGTGATTTCTGAGTCAGTTTCAAGATATGGTCTTCCACTTCGTTACCGCCGCTGATCAACAGGTCCGATGCTTCTTCGACAATGACCACGAGCCTCGGCATCGGTTCAAACGACGGATCATCACCGCGACGTCGATAATAATCTTTGACATTGATGGTCTTGAACCGTTTCAATACTTCATACCGCCGTTCCATTTCCGTGACGGTCCATTTCAACGCTTCAATCGCGATCTTCACTTCATCAATGATGGGCGTCACCAGATGCGGAATGTCGGAGAATTGTTGCAAATCGACCTTTTTCGGGTCGATGAGCATAAGTTTGACTTCATCGGGACGATTGCGAAAGAGGAGCGAAGCGATAATCGAAGCGATACAGACCGACTTGCCGCTTTGCGTGGAGCCCGCCACCAAACCATGGGGCATCGCTTCAACGGATGTGAAAACGGGATTGGCATCGATATCGAGTCCGACTGCCAAAAGCAAAGGGTCATCCGCCATCAAGAATTGCGGGTGATCGGCCACGTCACCAAAAAACACTGATTCCCGGACTTGATTGGGCACTTCGATTCCCACAGTGTTTTTGCCGGGTATCGGGGCTTCAATCCGTAAGGACATCGCGGAAAGATTCATCATGATATTGTCGGATATCGCCGTGATGCGCTTCGTCTGGACGCCCGCACCCAACGATACCTCATACCGTGTCACGGTCGGGCCTTTGGTATAGTTGGTCACTTCACCGTCGATATCGAAAGACAACAAGGTTTGGTTGATGACACCGATGTTTTCTTTGACCCATTCGGGTTCCACATCGGATTTTTCACGACTTTTCCGAAGCATCGAAATGGAAGGCAACTGGTAATCCTTGAACCCGTCGATGACCTGATTGCGTAAAGGCTCGAGAGAAGGCGTGAAAATCTTCTGTTCGGCTTTGGGCACGTATTCCCGATAATCGAAATCATCAGCGAATACCGGCTTGATCTGTTCTTCCTGTTGGGGGGCGCGATGCTCGGGTTGAAAGAGAATGTCTTCTTCCTCTTCCACGGGACCGAAGCGGCTTTGATCCAGTTCCTCGCTTTCGGTTTGAACCTCGATATCTTCCAATACCTTATCGGCATCCGAACGCGTGGAAGCGGGTTGCGCCTCAAACATTTGCGCTTTGGCGAAAAATTCAGCCAATGGCACCTCTACCGCCTTCGCCACCACTTCGGGAGTTTCCGGTGTTTCTTCGGCTTTGACGGGGTGTTTCATCAGTTCATCCACTGATAAATCCTGACGATGGATTTTGGAGCGGTCCTCATTGTTGACGATCAAAAACTCATAATAGGAACTGCCATAGCGCTTCTTTGCCTCTTCTTTGGTCAACTTCTTGGTGGTGCGAAACGCATCATATTTTTTATCGATGTCCCCGAAAAAGGAGCGATCCGTCGGCACGCTGACTTCATCTTTGACCGCCTTGCCGAAAATCGGAGAGACGAATTTTTGCTTCATCGACTCCTTGTCTTCGAGTTTGGTAATCTTGGGGATGAAGAACGGCCGCGAATCTGCAGTACGCGAAAAACCAGGAACGATCCGTTCGGGCCATTTCTGCTTTTTGCCAAACATCTTAATCCCCCCTCTTATTTCTCATCGGCGATTTCTTCATCGATCAGTTGATCGATTTTCGCCTCGATTTGCGCTTCGTCTTCTTCTTGTGCCTGGAAGATTTTTTTGCTGTAGATCTTATTGGTCTCTTCACCAAAAATCTCAATGATCATCTTGCAGACCTCTTTGGTCAACAACGTCACCGAGGGCTTGATGGTCAATTTCCGGAACCAGTAGATGGGATTGGCGTAGTTCAATACCGCCCGGCTGAATGTGTAGAGTTTGGTCACCTGATATTTCCGACTCAGTTTCATCAGTTTCGAGTTGTCGAGCGCCTTCTTCTTCTGCAAGATGTTCACAATCGTGGATATCCGATGATTCTTGAAGTGGCGAATGATTTTCCCGTTAACGATGGTTTCGATCCGCGCGGTCACATAATAGTTCAAGTCGAGCAACTCCTGAATCGACAGTTCATACATCGGATACTTCGAGTCCGGAAAATAATAACTCGCGATTTCCTGCATGAGTTCCAAAGAGAGATCGAATGCCACGCGAAAATATGCATTGTCCGTGAATTTGACGGTGTCGATGAGTTCCTGATGTTTTTCTTCGATCAGACTTTGGATATGTGTGTCGCTCAAAGTCTGTTCCTTGCTTAAGAAAATTTTCCGCCTCGCTCTGCGATTCGTGACGAGCATCAAGGAGATGAATAATGTCAAGAGCACAAAACCCGTGAGCATACCCAGAATAAAATTGCGCACATCCGGCCAAGTCACGAGAAAAAGCAGCCAACGATCGATTGAGAAGTCCATGATTCATCACCTCGCCTACGAGACAAATTATACCCCATCCCCCCTCATTTATCAATAAGATATCATTTGCCAATACACGGGGTTTATGAGATAATAATGAAAAGGTGAGAAAATGAACACATATTTGATTGCACTGGATTTGGATGGCACCATCCTATACGATTTCGATTCTCTCAGTGAAGAACTGTGTCTTTTTATGCGAAAAGTCCAACAACACGGCCATAAAATCGTGATTGCCACAGGCAGGCCTTACCGTAGCTCGAAGTTCGTATACGAGCGTTTCGGACTCCAAACTCCCATCATCAACTATAACGGTGGCCTTGTCACCCATCCCCAAGATGCGCTGTTCCCGCATCTCAATTATACGATACGGAAAGAAGCCATCATCGATATCTTCGAACAAAACATCCATCATATCCGCAACGCCTTCAGTGAAGTCAAGGATTCCATCTATCTCTATCAAGAAGAAAAATCGATCGAACCCCTGCTTCATGTCGACGGTGCATCGCTGATCAAAGTCGGGCACCTCAAAGACACACTTGAAACCGATCCCAATGGTTTCATCATCATCGGTAAACAAGGTCAAGGCCATTATATCGCCGATTATATCCATCACCGTTATCAAGGAGAGGTGTTGGCCCGAATCTGGGATCTGAGCGGTGAGTACGACTCCATCGTGGAAGTCTATACGCCGGAAACCAACAAAGGCAAAGCCTTGGAATATGTCGCTCACACTCTCGGGTTTTCCCGCAGCGGAGTGATCGCGATCGGCGACGGACACAATGATATCGAACTGCTCGAATACGCCCACATCGGTGTGGCAGTCAAGAATGCCCATCCGGATCTTCTCAAAGTGGCGGACATCATCCTCGATCATACCGCAAAAGAAGGTGCAGTCGAAACATTTCTCAGAGGCTTCCTCGGAATACAATAAAAGGCTGTCGCATGAAACGGTGAGTGTTCATGTCGCAACAGCCTTTTTTTTATTTTTTCTTGGGATCGTACCCCATCGGGTCGGTCATGCGGGATGACATTTTTTCCATTTGTTGCGGCGACATATTGACCATCTGCCGCATCATTTTCTGTTGTTTTTCCAACATCGTAAGTAAGCGATTGACTTCGGTGGTCGACCTTCCGGATCCCCGTGCGATCCGATTGCGTCGACCGCTGCTACGCTCCACGAGTTCTGGTTTTCTACGTTCCTCAGGTGTCATCGAGCGGATGATCGCCTCAATATAGACCAGCTGTTTGTCATCCACTTTCTCGGAGTTCGCCAACTGGGACATTCCGGGAAGAAACTTGAGTATTCCCGAAAAAGCCCCCATGCGTTTGATCATTTTCATCTGTTTGAGGAGGTCGTTGAAGTTGAAACTGCCTGACATCATCTTTTCCATCATCGACATGGCTTCGTTCTCATCGATTTCCTCGGTCGCTTTTTCAATCAATGATACGACATCGCCCATGCCCAAAATCCGTGAAGCCATCCGTTCGGGATGGAAGATCTCGATCTCATTCAATTTTTCGCCGGTTCCGGCAAACTTGATCGGAATGCCCGTGACCTTGCGCACCGATAAGGCCGCGCCCCCACGTGTATCTCCGTCGAGTTTCGTCAGAATACATCCGGTGATCGCCAATTTTTCATGAAAAGCGCTGGCGACGTTGACCGCGTCCTGACCCGTCATGGCATCTACCGTCAGCAAGATTTCATCGGGAGACACGATTTTCTTGATGTCTGTGAGCTCGTCCATCAATGTTTCGTTGACGTGCAATCTTCCTGCGGTGTCGATAATGACAAGATTCAGCGCTTCTTTGGCGGCGTAACGCAAACCTTCCTTGACGATATCGCGGGGATCGCGTTCGTTCCCAAGCGAAAACACAGGAATGTCGAGTTGTTTGCCCACCACCTGCAATTGATCGATCGCAGCGGGTCGATAAATGTCAGCGGCGATAAGGAGCGGGTTCTTTCCTTCGTTTTTCCGGAGCAATTGTGCGAGTTTTCCGGCGGTCGTCGTTTTTCCGGTTCCTTGAAGCCCGACCAACATCACCACGGAAATACCCGAATCCTTCAGGTTGATCGGTACCGCTTCGGTTCCCATCAAAGCCTTCAATTCATCATTGACGATTTTGACGACTTGTTGCCCGGGATTAAGACCCTTCATGATTTTTTCGCCCAAGGCCTTGTCTCTGATTTCCTCGGTGAACTCCTTCACGACGCGATAGTTCACATCCGCTTCAAGCAATGATAACCGGACTTCGCGAAGCATTTCCTCGATATCGTTGTCATTGAGCCGGGCTTTTCCGGTCAAACGCCGGAAAGCCATTTGAAAACGGCTGGTCAAATTTTCAAATGCCATGTCATTCCACCTTTTCGAGTTCTGTGATCAATCCCAGATAGCCTTCTTTACTCAAGTCTTCTTTGGCTTTCTTGAAAATGGATTGACGTTTATTGCGTTTAGACAAAAGACTCAACTTCTCTTCATAGTAGTCGAGAATGCCAAGCGTGTTTTTGATTTGGTCATGGACGGCGTTGCGCGTCACATTCATGATTTTCGCGATTTCCGATAAAGAATAATCATCAAAATAATGATACGAAAAATAGGCCCGTTGCTTATCCGTCAACAAACACCCGTAGATATCGTAAAGTTGATGGTATTTCAATTTTTCGTCTAATAGTTCCATTGACACATTCTCCTATTCAAAGAAATCGGCAAACAAACCGTAGATATAATCCTCAATGTCGAAATAATCTAGATCAGTGATTTTTTCTCCCAGGCCCACAAAACTGATCGGGATTCCCAGTTCCTGCCGGATCGCGAGCACGATGCCACCCTTGGCGGTTCCGTCAAGTTTCGTCAGGACGATGCCGCTGATATTGGTCACTTCATGAAACACTTTTGCTTGTTGAAGGCCGTTTTGACCGGTCGTCGCATCGATCACTAGGTAGGTTTCATATATCTGGTTTGGCAGTTCGCGTTGAATGGTCCGATTCATCTTGTCGAGTTCACGCATCAGATTGACTTTGTTCTGTAATCTTCCCGCGGTGTCGATGAGCAACACATCGCATGACTCCTGTTTCGCCAATCGAATGGCTTCAAAGACCACGCTTGATGGATCGGCTCCGGGATTTTTACTGATGACCTTGCACCCCACGCGTTCTCCCCAGATCTTGAGTTGATCGATCGCACCGGCACGAAAGGTGTCCGCAGCCGCCATCATCACCGATTTGCCCTCGGCTTTGAGTTGATATGCGAGTTTCCCGATCGATGTCGTCTTTCCGGTTCCATTGACTCCGACCATCAGGATAATCGTCGGTCCTTGTTCATTGAAGCGGATATGCGTATCGACAATCTCATCATTCAAGTACAATGCGAACAATTGATCCACGATGACATCCTCAAGGTCGCGAGGTACGGTCATCTTTCTTTTTTTGACTTCATCCTTCAGTGACGCGATGAAGCGAATGACCGTATCGACGCCGATATCGGCCATGATGAAGATCTCTTCGATCTTCGAAAACAACGCCTCGTCGATCGCTTTTTCTGTGATCAAAACATCTTTCAACGAGCGGATCGCAGCTTTTCGGGTTTTCGCCATACCGGCAATGAACTTCTGCCTTCTCGCTTTCTGGTCTTTTGCTTGAAACAATTTTTGGAAAATGCCCATCCGAATCCACTCCGTTTCACCAGAGATATTATATCACACCTCTTCAAAATTGGGAAAAAGAAACTCCTAAGGAAAACGCCAATGGATTAATCCATTTGGCGTTCATTCCGGTTCAAGATGAAATGCGATATTATTTCTTCGTTTCCGTGCAGTCAGGATTCAGACACAGCAGTGCATGTGTATCATTTGTGACCATGGTCTGCCCGCACTTAGGGCACACTTCACTTGCAAGAGCGTAAGAAGCGACGTAATCACATTTGGGATAGGTCGAGCACCCCAAAAACTCGCTGCCTCGATTTTTCCCGCGTTTAGCCAAGCGGACGACGAGTTTTCCCTCATGACATTTCGGACAGACGATATTCGTCGTGTGCGGTTTCTTTCGATTCTGTTTGGTTTCATCCGGCTTGATATATTTACACTTCGGATAATTCGAACACGCTTCAAAATCACCATAGGCACCTTTTCTGATGACCATCTTCGACCCGCATTTCGGGCAATCCTCTCCGGTTTCTACGGGTTTTTCTTTCTTGATGTTTTTGAATGCTTCTTGGACAAGAGGCACAAAATATTCATAGAATTCCCGGATGATCGTCGTCTGATTGATCGTGCCTTCAGCAATCGAATCTAATGTGTCTTCCATTTTCTTTGAGTAATTCGCGCTGACAAATTCATGGAAAAATTCATTCAGTTTCGCGATCGTCTTGATTCCTTGTTCGGTCGGAAAGAACTTCTTTTCCTTGAATGTCACATATTTTCTGCTTTTGATCACTTGAATGGTTTGGGCGTAGGTAGATGGTCTGCCGATACCCAAATCCTCCATTTCCTTGATCAAACGCGCTTCGTTGTATCGTTGCGGCGGGGCGGTGAAGAGCTGTTTCTTCTGGATCGCTTTCGCTTCAAACACCGATCCCTCCTCAAGCGCAGGCAGGATCGCTTCTTCTGTGTCCGATGTGTCTTCTTTGCCGCAACAAGCCAAATATCCATCGAACAGGCGCTGACTTCCGGATGCGCGGAAGACCGCCTGATTGTTCTCAATCTCGACGACCGTCTGAAGACTGATGGATGGTTTCATCAAGGATGCCACCGCTCTTTGAAATATCATCCGATACAAGGCATACTCGTCCCGCGACAAGAAGGCTTTCATGACATCGGGGGTTTGGCTGAGATCCGTGGGACGAATCGCCTCGTGCGCGTCTTGGATCCGCTTGTTGGTCTTCTCCCGATTGAGATGCCCCACATAATCCTTGCCAAAGGTTTGCACAATATAACTGTGGGCTTGATGCACAAAATCGTCGGCGAGCCGGGTGGAGTCCGTACGCATGTACGTGATCAAAGCAACGCGTTCGCTCCCCTTTTCGATACCTTCATAAAGCCGTTGGGCAACTTGCATCGTTTTCGATGCCGTGAATCCCAGACGGTTCGCGCTGTCTTGTTGGAGGGTCGAGGTAATGTATGGGGGTTTGCCGAGGGTTTGCTTGTTGCTTTGGGTGATACGTGCGATCCGATACTTTTCAGACAGCGAGGCGATGACCTCATCGATCATCGTTTCAGAAGCCATCTTCACGGGTTTGTTTTGCCATTTATTGAGCTTAGCCTCGAAAGCGCCGAACTCCGCCGTCAGCTCATAGTACTCTTCCACGACGAAATCCGCGATTTCTTGTTCGCGATCGGTGATCAACTTCAATGTTGCGCTTTGAACCCTCCCCGCAGACTTCGAACGGATTTTGCTTTGCAGGAGTTTACTCAGTTTGAAGCCGATGATGCGATCAATGATCCGTCGTGCTTCCTGTGAATTCACCAGGTTGCCATCAATCTCTCTGGGATGCTCAAAAGCGGCCATCACCGCTTTCTTCGTGATCTCATTGAAAACGATTCGATGTATCGGACGATCTTCCACCTCAAGCGTTTCAGCCAAATGCCAACTGATCGCCTCTCCTTCACGGTCCGGGTCGGTCGCGAGATAGAGCTCCGAACTTTTCTTGAGCGCTTGATTGAGTTGTTTCACAATATCGCTTTTATCCGGCAGAATGGAATATTCCGCCTTGAAATTGTTCTCAACGTCGATTCCCAAGCCTCCAGGGCCGGATATCGCC
>JBAZGL010000043.1:0-8436 GCA_041652855.1 Candidatus Izemoplasmatales bacterium | reverse complement strand
GAAAACGCAAGATCGATCTCTATGCCATTTTAGATATCGTCGCCATTGGCTTCATTCTCGCCCAGGCTTTTGGAAGGTGGGGAAACTTTTTTAATCAGGAAGCGCACGGATACGTGGTCGGGGGCATGAATAACGGGACCGCCGTTCTCTCACTTGAGGAACAATATCGTTTTCTACGTTACACACTTCACTTGCCCGAGTTCATCGTGAACAATATGTATATTCCGCGTGGATTCCATTCTCTGGCGGTGGAGCCAGTCACGGGTTTCTACCATCCGACTTTTTTCTATGAATCCTCACTCAACCTCATCGGCTTTTCAATCATGCTCGTTTTGAGACGCTTAAGGAAAGTTCGAGTGGGAGAGTTGTTATCGTTTTATTTAATCTGGTATGGCGGTGTCCGCATTTTTATCGAAACGATGCGCACAGATCCTTTGACCTTTGAACTCTTTGGCATCACCTTTAAATCGGCAATCGTGACATCGGTCTTGATGATATTGGGTGGCATCTTGTTTTCGGTGTTCTTGCGCATCAAAAAGAATCATAAGACATATGGCGATGTTGATGGGCATTTCGGTTGGGTGAAACCCGAGACGGAATCGTAATGGTTGATATTGCGATCATTGGTGCGGGTCCTGCGGGGATGATGGCAGCCTTATATGCCAGCCGCGCGGGAAAAAGTGTTTTATTGCTCGATATGCTGACCCCCGGAGGCCGACTCCATTCCACATACCAAGTGGATAATTATCTCGGGTTTGGCAAGGTTACCGCTCAAGAATTGATTTCCAAAATGGTCGGGCATCTTCGCGATTTGGACATCAAAGAAGAGCGTGGAGCCGTCCAGCGCCTCGATATTGCCTTAGATGCTTTTTCAATCATCACCGACGAAACCACGTATCAAGCAAAAACGATCATCATCGCTTCTGGAACGCGGCCCAAGCCTCTGAATGTGCCCGGCGAATGTGCGTTCGTTTCGAGGGGCATTTCATATTGTGCGGTATGCGACTCCACGTTTTTTCAAGGCGAGGACGTCGTTGTTATCGGTGGAGGCGACGCGGCACTTGAAGAAAGTCTGTATCTGGTCCAAACGGTGAAGTCCGTGACGATCATCCATGATTTGTCGGAGTATACAGCGATCAAGGGAATGATTGAACGGGTCCATGAAGTGCCACGTATCACACATCTCGCGTCAACGCGGGTCGTTCGGTTCCACGGCGAGGACACACTCACACACGTCGAGGTCGTGAATCTTCTGACCCACGAACACACCATGATTCCCGCTCAAGGAGCGTTCATCTATTCGGGCAACCTCGCGAACACGGCATATGCGGATCATTTGTCGATCCACGATGGCGAAGGGTTCATAGCGGTTGATCGAGATATGGCCACATCTGTCCCTGGGCTCTACGCCGCAGGAGATGTGACCAAGAAGGATCATCGCTACATCGTGACAGCGATATCCGACGGCGCGATTGCCGCGCTGTCGGCAGTCAAATATCTTGATGGTGTCAGAAAAAAGGATTGATAGATATGTCATTTTCCACAGATGTCAAAACCGAACTCACACATCTTTCGAATGCGAATTGTTGCAATCGCGCGGAATTATCCGCGCTCTTTCACATCGGTGGTTCGATGGAATTGAACAGCGAAGGGTTGCACGTGTTGTTTCAAAGCAGCCATCTGGGAGTCATTCGTAAGGCCGTCAGTTTGATCAAAAGTCTGTACTCTGTCGAAATCACGTTGACAAGCAAAAAGCAGATTAAGTTTAAAAAGCACGACATGTATGTCATTCGTATCGACCAATCAGTCAATCGCATATTGCAGGAGTTGTCTTTGATGGGTCGAGATGGGATTTTCTTTCAAGACCTCTCCCCAGAAATTGTATCCAATGATTGTTGCAAGCGCGCGTATCTGCGCGGTGCGTTTCTTGCGGGCGGGTCCTTGAACCGACCCGAAACCGCCACGTATCATCTTGAAATTCAATGTTTTTCCGAGAAACAGGCTCATTCATTAATGCATATCGCCAATCATTATGAATTAAAAGCCAAAATCGCCAAGAATAAGCGTGGTTTCATTGTTTACTTGAAAGAAGCCGAGAAAATCGCTGATTTTTTACGGGTGACAGGCGCGACACAAGCGTTGTTCATGTTCGAGGACAATCGAATCAAGCGAGACTTCAAAAATTCGATTAACCGCGTCATCAACTGCGATATCGCCAACGAAAGAAAAGCTTTGGATGCGGCTTCCCAACAACTGGACCACATCAAACTCATCGAAGACAAACTCAAACCCAACCAAATCACCAAAAGCATGCAGGAAGCCATTTTTCTTCGCAAAAAGTATCCTGAATCCACATTGCTTGAGTTGAGTTATGCCTCTCAAGAGTTCTTGAAGGAACCCTTGTCAAAATCCGCGCTCAATCATCGCTTCCGGGCCATCCGCGATTTGGCAAATCGCTTGCAAATTGAGGAGGAACACTCATGATTATCGGAGTGGGCACGGATATCGTTTGTATCAAACGGGTGAATCCACAAAACGCAGCTAAGATCTTGTCAAAACAAGAACTCGAGCGGTATGAACATTTCACATCTCCCACAAGAAAACAAGAATTTCTTGCGGGACGATGGGCAGCCAAAGAGGCTTTGACGAAAGCGTGCACTGCCTTGATGGGTCCGTATGATTTCAACACTATAACCATCGCTCGGGATGAAACCGGAAAACCATTGATCGAAACGCCCCTGATTCCCGGGCATCAAATCATGCTTTCGCTCTCTCATGAACGCGAGTATGCCATCGCAATTGTCATCATTGAGACTAAGAATGAGCCTTGATTTAGGCAAGCATAGAAATAATCCTTGCACAAATGCGAAATATTATGTAAAATATTACATGCTGAGGTGAAAACATGGCCACATACAAAAAAGGATTCAAAAAACAATCATCAGAACAAATGCTTTTGAAAGTTATCGTCGGGATTATTTCGGCAGTCATGCTTATCGTCGCTGTTGCGTTCATATATGACCTGGCAGTCAGTTCCCATAATTATGATGAGTTTTCCAACATCAAGAAATTTTCTGATGTCTTGGAACTCGAGAACACCGATGGAAATGCCATAGGCAATTACGTCGTCTATATCTATCAAAACTCATGCACAGCGTGTGAAGAAGCGCGTAAGGATGTCTTGAAACTCGCCTACAACATCAACAAATCCGAAGAAGTGTTCTTTTTGGCAAAATATGATGATATCACCGACAAATCGAGCACGGCAGAAGCGCAACTCATCGATTTGATCGGCGGAACGCAGATCGTAACGCCGACTTTAGTCGTATTCGTTGACGGCGAATTTGAAGAAGCCGCAACGGGCGTGGCAGACGTGATTTCCTTGCTTCAAACCATCAAAGCCGGGACATACGAACCTTTTAACTAAGGGAAGGAAGCGTTTGGTTGACCCATCATCAAAGGACCTCATCGGAGGTTCTTTTTTTATGGTTGGGTTGGGGTCAAATCGATGATAGTGCTTTGAAGTTCACGGCATTTGTGGTATAAATAGACTATAACATATAAGCGACAGGTGAAAAAATGGAACTGCTCAATGACTCATTGATTCATTCAATTGCACAAGACAACCAGATTGGTGCGCATCAGGTCGAAGCCGTATTGAAATTGTTGGCCGATGGACATACTGTCCCTTTTATTGCGCGTTATCGCAAGGAAGTCACCGGATCCTTGGATGAAGAACAAATCCGCGCGGTAGAAAAAGAATATGAGTATCAAGTAAATTTCGAGAAGCGGAAAGAAGACATCTTACGTCTGATCGATGAAAAAGGCATGCTGACGGATGAAATCAAAATCGCAATCGCGAATGCCGAGAAGCTTGTGGATTTGGAAGACATCTATCGACCTTATAAAGAAAAGAAGAAAACTAAAGCGACCGAAGCGATCAAAAACGGTTTGGAGCCCTTGGCCCAGATGATTTTGACATATCCGCTGGTAGACGACCTAGATTCATTGGCATTGCCATACTTGAATGATGCGGTGCCCACGATTGAAGACGCGTTTGCGGGCGCGAAACACATCATTGCAGAAATGATCTCGGATCATGCGGGTTATCGCAAATGGATCCGCGCATTCACCGCCCAAAATGGTGTGCTTGCCACAAATAAAAAGAAAGACGCGGATGATCCTTATCAGACATACAAAAACTATTATGAATATGAAGAGCCACTCAAGACGATCAAATTATACCGGATTCTGGCAATCAATCGTGCCGAGAAAGAAAAAGTCATCACCGCAAAGATCAATGTCCCAAACGAGAAAATCCTTGATTATTTGCAGGCAAATTTCATGATCAAGAAAAAATCTTCGGTTGAACATCTTGTGATAGAAGCGATCGAAGATGCGTATAAACGCTTGATCAGTCCGTCGATAGAGCGTGAAATCAGAAGCGACTTGACCGAAAAAGCTGAAGATCAGGCGATTCACATCTTCTCCGAGAATCTGCGGTCCTTATTGTTGCAACCACCTTTAAAAGGAAAAATGGTGCTGGGAGTGGATCCAGCTTTTCGTACGGGGTGTAAATTGGCGGTCATTGATGATTTTGGGAAATTTATCGATAAAGGCGTTATATATCCTCATGAATCACGCGCGGGAGATGTACCAGATCCCGCGAAACTTGAGTTATCAAAGAAGCGCATGCGTTATTTGATCGAAAAATATGCCATCGAGATTATCGCGATTGGTAACGGAACCGCTTCGCGCGAGACCGAAGCTTTTGTGGCGCAACTCATCAAGGAATTCAATTTGGATGTCAAGTATGTCATTGTCAACGAAGCGGGTGCTTCTGTGTATTCTGCATCGGATATGGCGAGACAGGAATTTCCTGATTTTCAAGTGGAAGAACGTTCGGCAATTAGTATCGCCAGACGTATGCAGGATCCGTTGAGCGAATTGGTGAAAATCGATCCCAAATCCATTGGCGTCGGGCAATATCAACACGATGTATCACAATCTAAATTGAGTGATTCATTGGATTTCGTCGTATCGACGGCTGTGAATCAAGTGGGTGTCAATGTCAATACTGCATCGACCGCGTTGCTCAGTTTCGTCTCGGGTGTATCAAGCAGTATCGCGAAGAATATCGTGATCCACCGTGAGAAGAACGGCCCCTTCATCAATAGAGAGGCGATCAAATCGGTACCGAAACTTGGGCCAAAAACCTTTGAACAAGCCATAGGCTTCCTCCGAATATTCGATTCAGACAACCCTTTGGATAAAACACCGATTCATCCTGAGAGTTACGATATTGCCCTAAATGTTTTGCGTGCGCTTGACATCGATGTCGCAGAAATCGGAACGGATCATTGTATCCAAATGATTAAAAAAACCGATCGACACAAACTCGGTACATCGATGAATTTACACCCGGTGATGCTCGATGATTTGCTTGACGCTTTTATTTCTCCCACGAGAGACGTGCGCGATCAGTATCCGCAACCTTTGCTTAAAAGCAACTTGTTGCGACTGGAAGATTTGAAGGTTGGAATGGAATTGCAAGGTACGATTCGGAACGTGGTTGACTTTGGAGCGTTTGTGGACTGTGGCATCAAAGAAGCCGGGTTGGTGCATATATCCAAGATGAGTACACGATATGTTAAACACCCCCTGGATGTGGTGGGAGTC
This sequence comes from Candidatus Izemoplasmatales bacterium, assembly GCA_041652855.1. Lineage (GTDB taxonomy): Bacteria > Bacillota_I > Bacilli_A > Izemoplasmatales > Hujiaoplasmataceae > JAAYZB01. Next base: position 2,757 of record JBAZGL010000043.1, on the reverse strand, counting down.
GGAGATATCGTGAAGGTCTGGGTCGAGGGGGTCGATACCCAAAGAAGACGTTTACAACTAACGATGCTAGATCCTCATAAAGATAACCGCATCAATTAACCTTATTTAAATGATAAATCATTCCAAAACTGCGGATTTTCTCTAGATACATCCTCTGTTTCAAATACAAGCATACATTTGTCGATTTGTAAACGCGATATGAAGTGAATTTTCGCGGATGATATCATTGGATAAATCGAACGTTTTCCCTGAACTGCCCTTTTTATTCGTCGGTTTGTTTGTTATAATGATGTCGTATCCCGAAAGGAGGAATACATATGACTAAAGCCAAATTTCATTATGGGTGGGTTATCAAATGGATTCTCGCTGCCATTTTGATTGCCGCGGGTATTTTGATGAAAGTATATGACCAACAAGTCGTTTATGCGGCAACCGGAATCGCAATCGTGCTCTTTTCTGTGTTGCGCGTAGTTCCATTGCTCAAAACGTTGAAAAAAGAGTTTGTCCGCACCTTGAACTTGATTGAAATCATTTTTGATACGATCATGGGCGGCGTGATGATTTACGTCGTATTTTCAGGAAAGGCAAGCGATACATTTTGGGTAGGAATCTACGGCTATTTGTTGGCAGTATTCTTTTACGTACGAGGAATTGTATATTTGGTCTGCTTGTATTATTTTGATGAGAAGACAGAGCCTATCAAGTTTTGGTTTCACGTTGTCTGTTTGACGTTAGGTACTGCTATTTTTGTCTTAACCATTCTCGGACGCGACATCATCTCTACACTGGGCTGGATTGTTCTCTTCATTTCTGTGGGTGGCGGATTGTATCTTGCATATGATGGCTATGGCGGATACCGAAAATATCGTGAATCTTCCAAAGCATTGAACGAGACCAAAAAGCAAAAAAAGCAGCCGAAAGAAGAAAAAGGCTTGCCTCAGCCCATCGTGGATGAGAAGGAAGAAAAAGAGACATACGTCAACTGAAATTAATTGACAGTTAGCCATTTATGAAGTAATATATAATGGCTAACTGTCTTTTTTGGAGTAATACTCAAGAGGCCGAAGAGGCGCCCCTGCTAAGGGCGTAGGTCGGGGAACCGGCGCGAGAGTTCGAATCTCTCTTACTCCGCCAGCTTGTTTGTTTGAGCGATAATGTACTCGCTTTGCTCATATTAATGAATACATCATTGGAGAAGTACCCAAGTGGCTGAAGGGGCTGGCTTGGAAAGCTAGTAGATCGTTAACCCGGTGCATGGGTTCAAATCCCCTCTTCTCCGCCATATTAAAAGCATAGGTTTGATACAATCGTATCAGGCCTTTTTTTCATGCAGAAAGGGTGCTTTCTCCCTATCTGCCAATTTTCAGATTGATATTTTGAGCTAGAATCGAAGCTTTTACAGTTCAGAAATTTTATCGCTATCTAACCTTTTAACGATTACATAACAATTTACACGATTATGGTAAACGTCAAATATTAACACTCTAACAATTCGGAGTGTTTTTTTGTATCCTAAGACCATGAAACGAGGGATTTACACATGGGAAAACACTATACTGATCGAGATAGACTTGATATGGTCAAGAAATATAGACAATCAGGACATGGATTGAGCGAGTTTGCAAGACAAGAAAACATCAACCGGTCCACACTTAAAGACTGGGTGGGAGCTTACAATCATCTGCAGGGAGATTTTATACGTATCGATAACCTCGATTCAAAACCTGGAGCAATACTATTTGAAGATGAGGTGAGATTAAACATGTTAAAGGATAACGAGATCATGAAGAAATCGACACATTTCACACGTTTTGATCATTCCATCGTGGTGATTGAGACGAAAGAGATGAAGATCACAACATCACTTGAACAAGCTTTAAAGATTGTAGGACTGATCTATGATCGACTATAGAGGCATTCAAAGGATTTACTTTTATACCAAAGAGATTGACATGAGAGCTGGCATGAAAAAATTTCAAATCTTACTCTGCTGTAACTTCACCCCTATTGAGATGATGCACACTCTATTTGTCTTCTGTTCAAAGGACAGGAAGACGATTAAGATTTATTATGAAGATGATTATGGGACATGGTTACTCATTAATAAGATTAATTTTACAAAGTTCAAATGGCCAGAGATGACAAGAAGTGGTGGATATCAAGTATCTGATTTAAAACAAATCTTAAGAGGTTTAAAGATTATGGAAGAGAAGAACAAGGAAATCGGTTATTGATAAAAATAATTACTATATACAGAGTATATAGTAAAAGTTAAAATATATGCTATAATAAACGTATGAACCTTAAAGAAGCCTTAAAAGAGATTAAGCGTCTCGAGAAACTTCATCAAGATTTATCCAACGAACACGAGATCACACTTCGTCTTCTTTTTGAGGCGAATGAGAAACTTAACCACATCCTTAAAGAGAAAGAAAACGTGGTTGAAAAGTATACCATTGAACGCATTAAGAAGTTTATCCCTCAGACAGAGGTGATGAAGACAGTCATCATCAATGAAGTTGAGACTTTAGTTAAAGAGAAACGCGTACGAAAAGAAAAGTCTAAACACTTTGAAAACTTTGATTTTGAACGTCACGTGAGTGAAACGAGATATGAAAAACCTGAGATGAGTGCATGTCCATCCTGTGGACATGATTTAAGCGTAGCTTCAGAGAAGGTTAGATATGTGGTTGAATCTATTCCAGCAACCCTTAAGGTGACAAAAATCATTAAGCAGAGCTGCAAGTGCAGCGTATG
>JBAZGL010000042.1:8175-8485 GCA_041652855.1 Candidatus Izemoplasmatales bacterium | reverse complement strand
GACGATCGTTGAATATCCCTGGTGTTTTGAATATTGGTTGACAGGCAATTTGATATTTGCTGCTTCCTGCGGCTATTTCCATACGATCGTATATCTTAAGACTTATTTCTTTCCCATAATGTAAGGTGTCGTTTGGGTTATCTCTCTTAATCGTTACTGTCTTGCCATTAATAAAACCGTTCAATTTCTGAGGCGTTCTCAACGTGTTTATTTGATCAAGAATTTGCTGCATCTCAGAGTTGGTAAGAGGTTGATTGTTTAGGCGGTTTATTTCTAGGTTGTTATTATATAGAATATTAGCCCAGTTTTT
>JBAZGL010000042.1:0-8165 GCA_041652855.1 Candidatus Izemoplasmatales bacterium | reverse complement strand
TTTTCAACAACTCTTCCTCGGTGGGGTTTCTAATAACGTCTTTGTCCCACCCATATTGAGATAATACTGAAATTAGCTCTTTTTCAAAAATCAATTCATCATCAAACGCCATAAAAATGCCGCCTTTCTAAACAAACATCTTTTGAAGCAATGCTCTCTTAATATGGACTAATTTATCATACTTACGCTGATGAAGGGTGTTAAGAGAGTCAATTGACTGAAATAATTCGCCAATTTTTGATTTTTCATTGTTTGATGGTGCCAAGATTTCATATTCATCTAAATTAGATTTGCTTAAATTTCCAATAGCACCATTGCCACCAGCTACATTTAAATTAATGAATCTTTCATACCATCTTGAACTCATTGAAGCGTTTAAAAAGTGCGAATGATTTGTTCTAGCTAGTAGCATAAAACCACCATGAACCGCTGAATTATCAGCAATTTTATCAATAATTGCGTGTTTCCCTACTAATCTAGATGATCCATTGGCAGATGTAATTAAAATATCTCCAGATTTCACATAATCGATATTTATTGCACCTTGTGATACAAACACATCATCTTCCCTTTTTTCAAAGTAATCCTCATTAATATTTGATGATCTTAAAACCCTGATACCATTGCTAACTACATCTGTTGGTTTGTAAGTTAAACCTCGTTTTACGTCGGCTAATACACTAAACTTACACTGTTCCCAAGCGTCAGTAAATCCTTTGAAGCGCATTTTGGGAACTACTTCATCGTTTTTTGGAAACATTTTATTAAGCAATGCTTTCTTAATATTGACTAATTTATCATACTTACGCTGATGAAGGGTGATAAGGGAATCAATACTACTAAATATAGATCCAATTTTTGATTGTTCTTCAATATCATTTGGAAACTTAACTTGTAATTCTTTCACTTTTTCTGCGTTTAAATTTGCTTGTGTTCCAGTAGAAATTAGACTATTCCATTCTTTATTGATGTCCATTTTCTTTAAATACTGAAAAACAAAATTTCGTGTGCGTAAATCATCAATTACTAAGTTATAAAAAGCTTGTGAAGTAGCTATATTTTCCTTTAGTATGGCCACTTTACCCACCGAAGCATACATAGCTAGTGATATTGATTCTTTTGGGAGAATCCATGCTGATGAGTTATTTAATCCTAACTCAGTAATGCTTTTTTCAGTTACATAAATGTAGCCATCAGAATTTGTTATATCAGTGATGCTCAAAAATGGGATGTCCCCATTATAATATTCCGAATTTGTTGATGTTGGGGTCCCACCAGATCCACCTTTTGAAATAATTTGACCTAACTTACGCTGGTCCCAAGTGTCAGTAAATCCTTTGAATCTCAAGCTTGGTTTTAGTGCTTTTTCTTCCATTTCAATCACCATTTAGTAGTGACTTTAATTCACTAAGTCCTTTCATGTCGTATTCATCGCCTACTAAATCATCAATCAAGGTCAATAGTGATTTTTGATTATCTTTTATCTCTTTGGTAATGTCAGAACATGTAGTTTTGTACTTTTCTTCAAGATATTTTACCTTCGATGAAATATCACTTATTATCGAACACGGTAGCTTGCTTATCGAATCAACTAAAGGATGTATCCACTTGCGAATCAATAAAACTGTTGCCATATCATCGGATAGCGATTCGATGGTTTCTTTTGTTTTGTTGTGAAGGTCAATTGCATCTTTATTTATCTCTCTATTCAATTTTCTACCTTCATCAAGTAAATGGACATATTTGAGCAATTTCGGTTTTATTGATTCATCGCCGCCTGATGGATCATCATCTAACTCATGAATCAATCCTCTTACTATACTAGCAAAAGAATCGTCATTATCTTTTTGGGCTCGTTGTACTTGATCATCTCCTGTTAAACAGTCATATAGCTCTTGCTGCTCAGCAAGAACTTCATTAAGATGATTCTTTCTATTTTCAAGGCTTTCAAGTTCGCTTCGGAAAATCTCATTTTGAGCAATCTCAAAAGGAATGACTCTACCTATCCATCCATCCTGAACCTCTTCGTCCTTGTTATCTTTCTTTTTTATTACAATATTGGGGTCAACTCTTTTTACTGATTCAAATCCTTCTGAATGAATTGTTTCAAGATCTAAAGATGTATTGACCCAAATATCATCAAGCGCTTGATAAGCTTTGTATTTATCAAGTAATTTATACGGCTCAAGCCTACTAAATATCTCTTGGCTAATTTCGTCTTGTTCCCTTGAAATTACTACATTCATCAAATTATCTATTAGTCGTTTTTTCAGGAATGACTCGAAATCTATAAAGGAGCCTTTATATCTCTCAAGATATGAATGAATATCATTGTTATTCTCAATGACACCTTTTATATCAGTTGTCTTAATATATACATATGATGAATTTAGTTCATCAAATAATTCATGGTACAGGTTTGGGAAAGCCTCCCAATGTCTATCTAGACGCGAAAGTTCATATTTAGGAATTCCCCCGAACATTAGAGAATAGATGTCCCAAGTTTCTTGAGGGTCGGATGAGTCAACGTATCGGGGTATGTTCAAGTTGTAATTGTTGTTTCTTATTTCTTCTATACTAACCGCTCTTGAGTATTTTAAAATAGACTCTCTCTTAGTTATTGTGTCCGTTATTTTCTTAATATCTGACGCTCTTAATATATTCTTATTGCCGTCTTTAACATATCCTTTTGACGCATCAATAATCAAGATGTCGTTGTTTTTCTTGTTGTCTTTTTTTAGCACCATGATTATTGTTGGTATTCCGGTTCCAAAGAAAATATTCGACGGTAATCCAATAATCACATCTATATGATTTTTTTCGATAAGGTTTTTTCTAATTGTTTCTTCTTCGCCAGTTCGAAATAAGACCCCATGAGGCAATATAATAGTCATGATACCATCGGGTTTGATGTGATATAAACAGTGGAGTAAAAATGCATAATCCGCTTTGGATGATGGAGCCAATCCAAATTCAGAAAAACGAGGATCCGACTCCTTATTTTCTTTATTCCAGTGTTGAGAGTACGGGGGGTTCGAAATAACCGCATCCACAAAAAGTGGATTATAAGTTCCTTGAGGATCTGATTCATCAAAATATGGCCAATCAGCTTCTAAAGTGTCATTGTTTCTTACAATTATATTGTTTGGAAGAATACCCCGCATAACAAGATTCATTCTTGTTAAGTTGTAGGTATTTTCCTTAAGTTCTTGCGCGTAATACTTAATTCTATCCTTATCTGATATGTGTTTCGATACAGTACTACCAATATTTATCAACAATGATCCAGATCCGCTGGTTGGATCATATATCATAATATCTTCTTTGCCGTTTAAATGATTTGATACTATTTCAGACATCAACACCGATACTTCATGGGGAGTATAAAATTCTCCTGCCTTTTTGCCAGCATTTGCTGCGAAATTGCTAATTAGGAATTCATAGATATAGCCGAGAACATCATAGTTTTGTTTGCCATTCATAGGGATTATTTTTAATAGGTGCAATAAGTCTCTAATTGCTTTGGTCTGTTCGGCCGCTGTACCACCTAGTTTATTTATGCCTGATCTTAACGTTTTAAATACACCATCAAAAACCCTCTTGTGCGATGGATTAACAAGTCTGTCAAAAGCGCTTAATGCATCCATAACATCACTAACATCAAAATCGGCACCCTTACTTATCCACGTGGAAAATAGATCCTTATATGGCAAAAAAAAGCCAATGTTGTTTTGAACATACTTAACTGATCTATGGTCATCTTCAGTCAAGTTTTCGATTTCATCTTCGGTATATTCTTTCGCTCTAAGAAATTTTAGTTCCTTGTCTGATATGAACTTATAGAACATGAAACCGAGAATGAAATCTTTGTATTCTCCTGCTTCAATTTTTGATCTCATCTTATTTGCGGTTTCCCATATTTTTGCTGCTAACTGTTGTTTATTCATACCTTCTTTGGCACTCCTGTCCTTGGTACTTAAAAACAATGAAAACAAGATATAGACTATTGAATGCTTCAACTCTGTATGAAACACTTTTATAAAGAAAATCCAATAGAAGAATTAAATAAGCGATATATTCAAAAAAATAACATGTATACACGTTTGATCACAACATATCCTATGATGTTAGTATACTATATTTTCCTTGAATTTGTATAAAAATCCGCAAAAAATGAAGCATTATACAAGATGTTTATCATACTCATATTATTGTTTTTGTAGAATGCTTGTCTAGATGTATGTACAAATAAAAGGACAAAAGAGCAATCTCTATCTACTTGTATTATTGGTGGTTTTGTATCAGTTGATATTGAATCTTGCTTGAATTTTACTTGAGCTATGCGAAATAATCTACTCGATTTTACCTGGAATTACCTCGTATACCATGTGTGCCAAGCCAAAAGGGAGAAACACCACAAATTTTTTGTGTAGATAAGTTGTTTCTTTCATCATTTTCAAATAACATATATGAACCCCCAACATTGACTTAGTTTTTAGCTTAAGTGAAGAAAATATTTGTCTCTTATGAAAACTAATATCCAAATCAGATCATATGAACATAATGATTCACTTTTTCCCTTCTATGAAAGTCTTCATTCTGTCTCTAAATCTAAATAAAAAAGCCTAACTCAATGATGAGATAAGCTTCTTGAATAATAAATGGTAGCCCGTACGGGGTTCGAACCCGTGAATGCCGCCTTGAGAGGGCGGTGAGTTAACCGTTTCTCCAACGGGCCAATACCGATCAACCTATAACAGGCTGATCGTATGTGAAATGCGTTGTGCGATTCTATTATACCCTAAGATTTGGAGAATGTGAAAGAAATTTGGTGTGCTTTTTTTTGCGGAAACCGCAATGCGAATGATTTCTGCGAAATCTCCGACATGACCTAACCACTGATCAGGGTTTTTCTTGTATTCCTTAGGTTTGGGCGCAAATCCGTGATTCAGCGCCAAAGCTTTCAGGTTTTCAAACCAAGCCTCTTCCGATAACTCCAAACCGGGTTTCTCAAGATATGCTTGAAGTACGTCGATGATTTTTTCACGGTCATAACGCGGGTCAAATGGTTGAACTTGATTGATTGCTTCAAAGAAATACGGATCATACATGAACTGGATGATGGGAAAGATATCGCTGTATTTATCATAGTCTTTTCGTGGCTTATCGCCACCACGTTCAATCGCCATAATTCGGGTGAAATAGGCTGAATCTGATTGAATGGCTTCATAGAAGTCGGGACGATAATCTTTTGCCCACAAGGAAGCTTTTTTCGATATCTCTTCTGCACTCATACGGCCAAGACATTCTTTGGATATCGAATTGATCTTTTCCAAATCAAAGAGTGCGCCATCAAGGCTCATCTTTGAAAAATCAAGATTGAAATCAAAAATATCATCCTCAAGATGTTGCAACCGCCATTCTTCAAAATCCGTATTGGCAAGCGTCATAAGATATTCCAAAAACCCTTCGATCGGATAGCCTTTTTCCAAAAAGTAGCGCACGGACGCTTCTTCATCTTTACGCTTGGAAAGTTTTCTGCGCTTCCCGTCATCAAGTTTCATGATGACCGGAAGATGCGCATAGATGGGTCTTTGCCATCCGAGTGTATCGAACAGCTGCACATGAATCGGAAGTGATGCCATCCATTCTTCTCCCCGCGTCACGTGCGACGTCCGCATGAAATGATCATCGACCAAATGCGCAAAATGATAAGTCGGAAGTCCATCGCCTTTCATGATGACGATGTCTTGGATGTTTTCAGGGAATTCGATGGTACCGCGAATGACATCTGTGACTGAGACTCTTTGGTTGGGATCTCCAGGCGAACGGAAGCGGATGACGTATTTCTCTCCTGCCATGATTCGCTCGATCGCTGTCTCATGGCTCAGGTTGCGACATTGTGCATACACACCGTAATATCCCGTGTTTTCCTTGAGCGCTTCCTGTGTCTTGCGAATCAGGTCCAGTTCTTCATGAGTACAAAAACACGGATAAGCCCTATTGGTTTCGATGAGGTGTTTGATCACGATGTCATAAATCGGTTTACGCTCACTTTGGATATAAGGACCATATGCCCCGCCGTGGACAAAACTCTCATCCGGGGTAATCCCAAATGTATCCATTTCCTCGAGTACCTTATCTCCGGATCCTGAGATTTCTCTTTTTTGGTCCGTATCTTCTAAACGGACAAAGAAACAGCCTTTCGACTGTTGTGCAAGCCTCCAAGATATCAAAGACGCGAATAAGGAACCGGTATGCAAAAACCCGGTGGGTGACGGTGCGAAACGGGTGACCATCGCCCCTTCAGGAAGCACCCGATGCGGATATTTATGTTCGAGTGTGTCGATCGTATCGACGACACGAGGAAATATCAGTTTCGCAAGTTTCATAGATGTGGTCATATGTTCTCCTTGTCTATTCCTGAATTATTGTATCACTAATTGAGGTATTTAGCCACCAAAACAGGCCTACGGAACCAAAGAAATGATGAATTCGCTCACAGATTCTCCTGTGAAAGGCCGCACAACCTCGACGACTTGATGCTGGGTGTTGGTATAACGGTAGCGGGCCTGTGATAGGATCAAATCGACATCGGTAGCCATACCGATGAGTAGTTTGCCGAAGAGGTTTTCCGGAATCCCGATATCGCCCACATCCGATCTGCGTGAAATCGTGAACGCCGCGAAATCGCTGTCGGTCATATAGCCACGCTCTTGATCGGTTTGATCGGCGTAATTATGATGGTAATATAATGGTTCATTCGGTGTCATATCGTCCAGAAATTGCATGAGTTGATGCGTATGCCCGCTGATCAGGACATCGATATCCAACTGGTTGAGCAATGAAGTCCACGTCGTCTTGACATCGACCAGAAACAGATTTTCCGGTGTCCGCGGTGTAGTGTGATGATAGATATAGGTGATCGGCATATGGCAGATTGCTAAACGATACAAGATTTCCGGATCATCGAAGATACCTTGTTGAAGGACATCTTGGATAAACGCCGTTTGCGCATCACGATAAGTATCAAAATGCGCTGTACCGTAATATTCCCACCAGTCATCCGGATGATCTTCCCCGAGATCAAGCACGATTCCGGCAACACCCCCAAGATTGAATGTGAAATAGAATGCTTCGTTTAGACTGCCTACATAGCGATGCAATTCATTGGCGACATCGCCCTTGACTTCATGGTTGCCTCTGGCATATATGACAGGCCGCGATCCCTGAGTGATGTTGTAAGCGATCTTGTGAATGATGAGGATATCCGATTCCGTTTCCAAATGAGAGGCGATGTCTCCCGCCATGATCAAGAAGTCGAGATCATCGCCGAAGAAAGTCCCGGCGAGACTCGCAGCTCCGATGTATTCATGGGCATCCGCAAGCGAATAGTACTGGATTCCATCACTGTAATCGACGGCGCGGAACGTGACTTCTTTCGATACACTACGGCCTTTGATTCCGGAATACGGACCGCGATAGAGATAATGCGTCGAGGAGATTGTATACGCGCCGGCCTGATCCAAAACACTCATGGGCACTTCCACTTTGTGCACCGTGGTGAATGAATCCTGACTCCCGGCAAAAAGATCGTGATATGTCTCATCACCCACCGTGACTGATCCCGTCGCGGGGATCGTTGTGGTCCACACGATTTGATAGGTATCCTCCACCGCAAACACCACTGGCATGGTGCGGATCATGACGAAATTCGCAAGAAAAAGTAATGCGATCACAAATAGACTGAAAATGGATACTGCGGTCATTTTCAAGACACGTTGCCGCTTCGAACCCAACCGGAGTCCGCGCCGAACAATGAGATAGAACAACCAGATACATAGCGCCCATAAAGCGTATAAAACGAAACTTCTGAGGATGTATCTGAGCGACCCGATGCCGAGATAAAACATATATCCCAACACCATGCTTGAGAGGATGCTGAGTCCCCCTAAAACCCACGTCGGCCATACTAAAGGTCTCGATATCATGATGAAGATCAAAAACGTTATAACTTGAGCCACTAATAATCCCAACAACAGAAATTGAAGCCAGCTGACGCCAAACATGCCTTCGATCCCGGACCAAATCGACTTCATGGCCAGGTAGAGGATGATGTTGAAGACGGAAAGACATAAGAATATCCGTTTTTTCATTGCGATTTC
>JBAZGL010000041.1:0-8595 GCA_041652855.1 Candidatus Izemoplasmatales bacterium | reverse complement strand
TGTCGCCCAACAACTCATATATTATTTTATTCTGCAACACCCATGTGTGTGAACTTACAGAATAATCATAATATGATTTCATCGTCCGATAGCCTTGGTCGTTGTATTGGTACTCCATTTTCTTTGTGGATTCATCATTCGGAGCGAACTCAATGCTTCTGAGTTGCCGGCCATCCCAATCAAGATAGGCATAGGCATAGTTTATTATCCATTTTCCCTTTTCACAATATCTCATCAAAACTTTGAGAGGAAATCTCAACTTTTTGAGTGTTGCCAGTTAATTAACTCAATAAATTATTGACAAGACTTGGATCGTCACAAAATTCTTGACACTACCAAGAAGAATGATGCCCATCGATGAATATATTATCTTTTCAACACAATCTGGCCACATGGTTCTCTTGGTAATATCACACTTGATAAATTTGAAAGTGATGGCTAAATGAATTCAAAAGAAAACCGTCAAATATGACGTCACTTTTCTTCATAAAACTGTGAGTGTCAAATTTTTTAGTCCCCAAATTACTGTCTGTTAACAAGTTTAACATATGAATTGATTTTGTTTTCTTCATAGTGCATCAATCTCATTGTGTTAATTGGAAACCCTATATCATTTTCAACATATTCATCCTTAGGTCTTTCTAGAGCAAAATTACCAATATAGATTAGTTTTTTGAATATCTTCGAAGAATTGGTATCATTTATTGTTTTATATTTATATAAACCAGTTCCGGGGCAGTATACGTATCTAACAAAATCGCAATCATTATTCAGTTCATCTAACGTATTAGGCAATTTAGTTGTTTTTGTTATTTTCGTATAAACTATTGGAAAGGTATCAAACTCATTTCCCTTCTTCCAATGATATTCATCTATTTTATGAATGATCAAATAATGCCCAAAGAGATTGTATAGTGTCGCGTGTTCGCTTTCCAACCTAAAAGCGTAGGTATCGCCAACATTCCAACTGCACTTGAAATATTTATATAGTGATATCTTTTTTAAAGCCGGCATGGGAGAGTTTAGTCTTTGATTTAACTCTTCGAGCACCTTTATTCTATACTTATAACTCGCTCTATTTTCAGTCTCCCACTTCTTTAAATCATCTTCATTTTTTAGATACATCAATGCGATATCTTTGACATTTGGTAGCAGCCTACCCAATTTCCATTGGGTATCTGCAAGCGCAAACCAAAATATAGGCGCGTCATCAAAATCATTAATGATCATTTGATTATCTTCAATCATCTTGTCGGTTGCCTCTTGATTTGTCTTTCCGATTTTTAATAGGTTAACGTAATCTGTTTTTACGTCTTCCGCAACATCATCTTGATATAGGCCTGGTCCCCAAGCTCCCATATTGATCTTCTCCTCTTATTAATGAAACAAATTAATCCATTCATTTTCTAGATTGTTCCATATATATCTGATTCCAGCACTATAATAATCAAATCTGTTAGGATTTAAGTTACTGATACCATTGATTTTGTTACCAGATGGATTTGTTTTCATCTCAAACCATCCTGAAGAGTTACCTATAATACCCAACTGTTCAATTCCTCTACATTCCCAATAGTTTAGGTTATCGATTTTTGGCCCGGCTACTAATCCCGGTTTAGTTTTCTCGTGATATGCAATTCTTGCATTATAATTAGTCGTTTTAACTCTGCCAACATATTTAATTGTACCTTCTTCGTCAATAAGCGAATAAACAGTATAATTTTTGTATAAGGTCTTTTCGAATTGGCTTACCGTTGCTCCGATTGTAGTATCAACATAATCTAGTATTTCATCAGAAAAGTAATAAACAATGACAATAGCAATAATTACAATTCCGATCCAGCCAATCGGACCAGATGATGCAAGCAAAGCTAAGAGAACCGGGTCCTCTCCAATAGGATCCACAAACATTACTGGAGTAATGTAGTCAGAGATAACCACAAATTATGTCAATTAATCAATATTTGTGTCAAAATACTTTAATATTATCGCCTTAAAATCATCAATCATCCTAGGCCAAGAAATTCCGTAAACTCCTTCTAGATTTGCACTCTCATCATAGTGTCCTACAAAAATACAATCATTGTCGTTTATATTGGAAACAGTTATAAGAGTAACCCCGCCGTCTTGATATGCTATCAAAATGCCTGTACCATTCGGTGAGTTAATCGTTTGTTTACGTTTGCTTGAAAGCCCGCCTATTTCAGATAAGTCACTTAAAAAACTTTCAATATCATCCGAATTCAAAGTTTCCAGTATTACCAATTTTTCAACATCGTAAACAGTATTCTCGGTTGAATTTTCTGTATCGCTTGGATTAATATAATTTACTAGTTCTATTTTAACAACTTCAGTATTTTCACGGATATAATCATGATACAGATAGTATTCATAATCGCAAGCTGTAAGTAAGAATGCACTGCAGACAATCAAAAGTAACAAGAACATTTTTTGAATTTTACTCATACTTCAGTCACCTTTATATTTCTTGTTTTTCTACGTGTTTTTTACCACCAAATCCAGCCCCCATTACCCCAATCAGTTGCCCATCTTTCATACCATCTGTTTGCATGTGCATCATAGGTCGAAGTTCCTGCGCTAATTAAAGATGGTATAGCTACAATTGGAGTATAAACCGCTAGTCCCATAAATCGCTGTTGTTTATGATGACCTTATTCATGTATAACTGTATTCACACTTGCACCTCGACCAAGACCAATGATTCCAAATGATATACCCCCACCTCCAGAACTACCATACCTGAATACAAATACACCTTTATAAAATGAAATATCTTTCGAATTCGCAACTGCATTTGCATCTCCGTTAAAGGGGTTCCATGAAATACGATTCATATCTGTTTTAATTTTGCTACTAAACGGTGAAGCAGTTAACATAGTTCCGTATATAGTCGTACTAAGTAAAAGTAATGGAATTGATGAGAGCCCTGGGACTAGTAGGAGAGGTAATGTTGCTAGAGTCAGTGACGCTCCCACTACTGTAATCAATGCACCACTAACAAATCTAAATGCATCCTTAAGCCATTCAGGTGCATATCCGCTTACGTCTGAATACATCACAGGAGTAATGTAGTCAGACATAAGCAAAAAATATTCAATCTTGAATGCTATTTTCGCTGTAATACCATGTAAATCTTTTTGAAATTTCTAATTCAAGAAGATCTAGTAATAATAATGAATTGGACATTGTTGATGGTTCATAGGGTTCTACAAAATCATAGTTTCCTAGATAGACAAGTCTTTTTAATACCTTTGACATCGCCCTTTTATTCTCAATCCACATAAATGATTTGTATATAATTAACCCTTTGAGATTATAAAGCGTGAAATATGGCAATTCATCAATCTCTCTTAAAGTTTCTGGTAATCTATCCGATTCTGTGAGTTTGAATCGAACAATCGGCATAATATGTCCAGGTTTTACGTGCTTTTCATCAATTTTGATGATGATTAACCATCGATTCTCAATACCTGTATTCACTGCAGCTTTTCCTTGTAACTTGAAGTGCATGAGCATCATTGATTTTCCATGGACATATGTATAGTTCAAGTTTTTTTATTTTTTTAGGCTCAGGTTGCGGTGTCTTTAATCTTTCCAATAGAATTCTAAGCACTTCTTTTCTCTCATTATATAAGCCCTCTTCATACGCATAATGAATCAAATCTTCATCATTTTCAATAATTTCAATCGCTTTTTTCTTAATCGATTCATTCAATCGGCCTAACTTCCACTGTGCATCTGCCATGACTAGCCAATAGTCAGTCATGTCTTCATCTTCAGAATTGAAGCACTCTGAATACTGTTCAAGTGTTAAGCGTATAGCTTCTGTACTATCATATCCCAATTGAAGTTGTTCAATGTAGAAGTTTTTGACCAAAAATCATTGTCATTTTTTTCTGTGTCAACTTGATCGTTGATTGCAATATATCTAACATTATGCATAGGGAAGTAATGCTCAATATAATATCCTGTATTCAAATAATCTCTTCCAAGTCTTGAAAAATCTTTTGTAATCACTATTTCTATTAGATTGTTTTCAATATCATTCTTAAGTGCTATGAACCCTGGTCTTTCAAAGTTAGCTCCTGAATGACCATCGTCAATATAATATTTTAGATTGTCATACTTATTTAGATTTGCATATCTTCTCAGGTATGCTTTTTGTGTCTCAATGCTCGAACTGACACCTGTCAATTCATCTTCTCGTGAAATTCTGCAATACAAGGCGGTTATCTTGTTAGCATTCATAATTCTTACCTGATTCAAACAGACTCTATGCATTTATTATACAACAAGTTTAGCGTCACAAAAAACCGCTAAGTAAAGCGGCCAGACTCAATATATCATAGAAAAAACTAAAGGTAAGATACCTAACTAATTAATATTGAGTCTGTTCGCCTTTCAAAATCTTAATTATTTAATTCTTCTTCCAAATTACATAATGTGTTTGGTAGTCCTTGTTTTCTATAAAGCTTACTATCTTTTCATTAACTTTTATATTATAACAATAATTGCTTACTAAATTAATGTTTCTTTTATCTACATTAAAATATAGTTCCTTTTTTTTGAATCCACCTATGTTTTTCTTTAATGTAAAAACAAGACATTTTCTATAAAGTCTGTATTCTATTTTTACATCTACAATTTCATTCCAACTTATTTTACAAATGTTCTTTTTTAATAAGTTCCATGATATTGTTTCATTCGATAAAGTTATTTTAGAGAGATATGCTTTTGGAGCCAAAATAAAAACCAATGAGAAGGCAAAAAGTATAAAAATAAAAGCTATAACAAACATTAAAACCTCACTAGATGTCAATCTACCGATATTAACTGAAATAACGTATGAAACTATTACAATTGATTCCGTAACTATAGCAAGTATAATATGATTAATTATCCAATATTTACTTTTATAGAATGTATCCCTCATTTTTTCTCCCCTTAAAAAAATATTGGTTTAGGCAAATCTATTTCACCCGAATCTACCATTTCATAGAACCAAGTTGCTGCATCAATTACTATTTCACCAGCAATACAAAACGCAGCTGCCCACCCATTTCCGAGTGGTCTAATAACACTTCCTTGAGGTATGAAGGAGGCTGTTAATCCTAAGGATCCGTATGCGAGTGAATTTTGGTAAATCTTATCCCAATCAATTCCTGATACTCCATAATCCATTCTCTGCTGAACATATGAGCCAACTCCTCCTCCAATTGCTGCAATTCCAAATGAAGATATAACTGATCCAGCAAGCAAGCCTATAACAGCAAGTCCATTTGCTTCTGCAGCAAGATATAATAATTCTGCTCCAGCCATGGATCCTGCTCCTAATAATGCTCCAGAGATTAAACCTCCTACCCATCCAGCTTCAAACTTACCGCCTAACTGCTCATTTGTAAATCCTCCTAGTAAAGATCCTGTCCCTGCAGCAACCAAAATTCCACCACCAGCTCCAATAAATATAATGCCAATAGTAATTAATGCTAAACTACCAATTATCATCCGCGTTTTGGGGCTCATTCCGGTTATGTCTGAATACATCACTGGAGTAATGTAGTCAGAGATAACCCTAAAGGACTCCTACATAGACAAAGTAGATTTCAAACATTCGTTTATTGAACTTGTTCTTCCTCTCATGGATTACTACTTTATCTATTAGTCTTGTTACATCATTTCTATTCAAATCGACGATTTCAAAATAGTTGTTAATCAAGTCAAAGAACGTTTCCATATTCTTTTCTTCTTTGTTCAATTCGGCGAGTTTGGACTCACATTCTCTAATATGCTTCACAAGTTGGATTTTTTCCATATCAGACAATTTATCCAGATCAAAAAATCTGTCTTCTGTGATTTTGTCACTAACATATTTTTTGGAGAAGTTTCTTTGTCAATTCATTGACTTCACTTAGTCGATGTGTGCAATCGGCAATGTTTTGCGTCAACCCGTTTATTTGTTGGTCTATTGCTTTGGTTATTAACATATTGTTCACAAAATTGGATCCACCAATTTTGCATAACTGAATCATCTCATTGCTTTTGGCGGTGATAAACCCTTTGAGATCGTCATATGCAATATAATGACTGGTGCATTTAGACGTGTCACAGCGATAAGTACTACAGGCAAAACTGCGATGTCCGCCCCTGTCGTGCCTTATCGAAAGTGATAGAGTCTTTCCGCATTCGTAACATCTCAACTTGCCTTTAAAGATGTTTTCATGTCGTACCACAGTCGTCTTCTTTTTCGTTAACATTAACTGCTGAACTTGGTCAAATAGATCTTTGTCGACGATTGGCTTTTGTTTATAGGAACTGACGATCCAGTCCGATTTGGGGTTTTGTTTCAGATTCTTGCTTATAAACGAACTTGTTTGATGCTTATTGCAGATGATTTTTCCAGTTTACTCTTCATTTCCTAGGATGTTCAATATGGATTGTGTCGCCCAGTCAAATGGGTATTTTTTTGTGTATTCCGAATTATAAGCCGCTTATAGCCTAAACTGATCTGCTATTGGAGTAAATACCTTTTCTTGCCTTAGAATTCTTGATATTCTATACAAACTCGTTCCATTGAGATAAAGATGAAAGATTCTCTGTACGATCTCCGATTGGTCGTGGTTAACAATCAGTCTGTGCTTGTCCTTGGGATCTCGAACATATCCATAAGGTGGAAATGGCCCGGTAAAATTCTCCATTGAGTGCTTTTGTTTTATACGCGCTTCGAATCTTCTTGCTAATATCCCGGGCATACCAGTCATTCATAATATTTCTGAATGGGGTGAAATCATTGTCACTCTTGTCCGTATCTACTTGATCGTTTACTGAGATAAACCTAACGTCATGCATAGGAATGTAATGTTCAATATAGTAGCCTGTTGTCAAATAGTCTCTTCCGAGCCTAGAGAGATCTTTGCTAATCACTGTCTCGATAAGATCGTTTTCAATATCATTCTTTAAAGCAATAAACCCGGGTCTTTCAAGGTTTGTACTAGAATGCCCATCATCTATGTAAAACCGAATGTTGTCATAATTGTTCTGATTTGCATATCTTTTTAAGTATGCTTTCTGTGTCTCAATACTTGAACTGACATCCGTCATTTCATCTTCTCTTGAAATCCTGCAATACAGCGCAGTTTTCTTATTTGCTTTCATCATTCACGCCTGATACAAACAGACTCTTTTGAGTCTATTATCCATCAAAATGTGAATTGTCAAAAATCGCTAATTTTAGCGATAAGACTCAATATCCCATCATGAAAAACAAGATTATAAACCCATCCCAATGATATTGAGTCTGTTCGCCTTTCACAATTCATATGAATCACGTTTTGGAACGAAAGGATCATTGATTCTGCTTGAAAAAGAAAATTCACTAATTAAGTATGGTTTCTAACTTATTAATAAAATCATCATAATCTATAATGTCTTTTTGAAACGTTATGCTCCAATATTCGCGGTCATTAACCAATACCTCAAATCCGGAAAATTTGGTGCTGTTCTTGGATTGGGAAACATACAAAGGCAAATTTGTTTTTTCAGTTAGTTTGATTATTTCTTCAATTCTTTCTCCAGTAAACTCAATATTGATCTCGAGGAGTTTGTCATTGTATGCCTTTCTCCTGTTGAATGAAAAATTTGTGTCAAGAGTTTGGAGATCATCCATTATAGAATCATTCTTTCTGGAAATGCATGTCCCAACAAATATCATCTCTTGAACGTTAAATAGGTTTATGATGTTTAGGAATTTTTCTATCCTGCTTTCTGTGCCTACTGATTGCTTTAAAAAAAGTCTGACTTCATATTGCTGCGTTGGTTTGTGAAAAATGACATTGTACTTTTCCATTACTAAAATCCTCCAATCACACCGCCAAGAATTGTTCCTAAAGGAATATGAGCGGCAGTAAACCAAAGATGCATATGAAGAAACGCTTTCGTACCAACATCAATTGCTCCAAAGCCGAAAGAGGCAAGTCTTCCTCCGGTATTATATATTGTTTGCCCTCTATTTGCCATATTCGCTATTTCTGTGGCTCCCCTTAACCTATCTGGGGAAAGAAATTGTCCAAATCCCTTAAATCCTTGTTGGGCTAGCAACTTAAAACCGCCACTTAATATTTGTGCTCCCCCAGCAAAAATGCCTCCCCACATAAATCCACTAGCAAGACTGTCTCCTACATTATCAAAGAAGCCTCCGCCTTGAGATAAAGACACTAATCCGCCAATTCCGACACTAATTGCCGCGCTGATGCCAACCTGTGTCATGGAGGTCGCTAGTGCAGATCCAAGGGCTGCCATAAATCCCACTCCAGTACCACAGGTTAAGGCAGTAACAACAGCTCCAACTATAATAAAAGCTGCCCCGATTGCTATTTCAGCCCAATGATCTTCAAACCAATTTTCGATAGCATTTAACCACTCTGGAGCAAATCCGGTTATGTCTGAATACATTACTGGATTGTTTACACAATAAGCATACATATTGGTTGAGAGAATATTACCTGTTTGACCCAATATTCCATCAGAGTTAAGAAATCTGCCAATGGCTGGGTTATAGTACCCGCTGTTGAGGTAATA
>JBAZGL010000040.1:0-8612 GCA_041652855.1 Candidatus Izemoplasmatales bacterium | reverse complement strand
CTCGAACCCTCTGAAAAGCGATTCTCAGGCAGTTTTCTCGCCAATGTGTTCCGCTCGGTGGTTCCCGGAGCGGTATTGATCGTCATGAACTTGCTGGCGGTCTATGCCTTTGCCCGTTTTTGGCCATCAATCACGACCGGAGAAATATCCACCGTGGGAATCATCGCTGCGACATTCTCCTTTCTTTTGGTGTTACTGAATATTTCGATGCCCTTGAATCGTTTGCGTTCCTGGGTGGTGATCGGCGCAGGTGTGGCTTCGGCATTCTGTTTTATCGTGCTAGGGCAAAGTTTATTCAAGCTCGAGCCCATTACGGTGCCGAGTTTTCTGCTCCTGTTGCTGCTGATGGAAACGACCTACATTATCATGTCCATCACAAAGAGAAAGTTGATCAGTTTTTGGGCATAAATATCACTGCTCACTCTGGACAAAGTGAGATTATGCTATAATAGAAACGAAAGAACACTGGAAGGAGGATCAAAATGAATATCCTACATGTCAGTGCCGAATGCAGCCCCTTCGTCAAGGTGGGCGGGTTGGCCGACGTCGTTGGCACCCTTCCTCAAGAAATCAAAAGGCTACGAAATATGGAGACCCGTGTGATCATTCCCTATTATCAGTCGGTCATCAACCGATTTGGCAGTAAAACCACGCATGTCACCCATTTTTCGATTGCTCTCGGAACAAAACGATCCGTCTACGTAGGTATTGAATCGTTGAAACGCGGAAACATTCTTTACTATTTTGTCGACAATATCTTCTATTTCGGCTCACGCAGCGACTATTATAACTACGGTGATGAATCTGAACGCTTTGCGTTCTTTCAAATCGCCGTCCTTGAGGCGGTTAAGCGCATCGATTTTAAACCAGACATCATTCATGTCCATGACTGGCATACGGCAGTCATACCCCTATTGATCAAGAGGCGTTATCATGATATCCACGCAAAAACGGTTCTGAGTATCCACAACCTTCAATATCAGGGGATATTTCCCTTGGAGGACGCACAGTTGTTCCAACTTGAAGATCAAAGTCTGTCCCATGAAGGAAATCTCAATTTCCTGAGAGCGGGGATTGAAACTTCCGATCTCATCGTGACTGTATCTCGAACCTATGCTACTGAGATCATGACGGATTATTACGGCTACGGAATGCAAAGATTACTTCGGGAACACTCTGATAAAGTCATAGGGATTTTAAACGGTATCAGCACGCGTGCGTACAATCCCGAAACAGATCGACTGCTCGCAGAAAGATACTCGGTGCGCGATTTCCGTTCAGGAAAGAAGAAGAACCGCGATGCGCTCGAAAAACGACTGAAAACAAGTTATGCGAGTGATTTGCCGCTGATTGGTATCGTCTCGCGACTCGTCAGTCAAAAAGGATTTGATTTGATTCGACGTGTATTCGATGAGATGTTGGAACAGTCCGAGTTCAATCTCGTCGTTCTCGGCGATGGCGAAAGCGAGTATGTAGACTATTTTCGCGGATTGGAAATACGGCATCCCCACCACGTATCTGTCACGATTGGATACGATAATCAATTGGCTCACCTGATCTATGCTGCATCCGACTTATTCCTGATGCCATCGAAATTCGAACCATGTGGTCTCTCACAGATGATTGCGATGCGATATGGCAGCATCCCGATAGTTCGCGAAACGGGTGGTTTGGTCGATACCGTCACCCCTTTCAATGAATACGAAATGACAGGCAATGGTTTCAGTTTTACCCATTTTAACGCCCATGATATGATGTATGTCATTCGTTACGCGCTGAGACTCCATCAGTTGCCTCACATCTGGGATTGCATCGTTGATCATGCGATGGCTGCGGATTTCAGTTGGGTGCGTTCCGCAAAAGAATATCGGCAGGCGTATCGAGGCTTATTCAAAAAGAGATTGGAGGAGTGAACATGAAAGTATTGGCGCTTATATTGGCAGGGGGAAGAGGGTCGCGGCTTGACATTCTTTCAGAGAACCGCGTGAAGCCGAGTGTCCCTTTCGCAGGAAAATTTCGCATCATCGATTTCACACTATCGAATTGCTCCAACTCGGGAATCTATAATATTGCAATCCTGACCCAGTATCTTCCGTTTTCTCTGAACGAGCATATCGGTTCGGGACGTCCATGGGACCTGGATCGGCGTGACTCGAAGGTCACATTGCTTCAACCGCATAGCGATTGGTATAATGGAACCGCGGACGCGGTCAGAAAGAACATACACTACATCGAGCAATCCGAACCGGAACTCGTTTTGATTCTTTCGGGAGATCACATTTACAAAATGGATTACCGGAAGATGATCCAGCAACACATCGACACCCAGGCTGACCTCACCATCGGGTGCAAAATCATCGACCCAAAAGAAGCATTCCGATTCGGAATGCTTGAGGCGGATGGGAATAATCTGATATCTCGTTTCGAAGAAAAACCCAAACACACCACATCTGAACTCGCTTCAATGGGAATCTATGTCTTCAATACCGATGTATTACTATCCCAGTTGCGGAACAACCAGCTTCCCGACCTTGATTTCGGCAAACATATCATTCCTGAGATGATTCAGCATCATCCAGTATATAGCTATCGCTTCAACGATTATTGGAAAGATGTCGGAACGTATGATTCCTATTTGCATGCCAATCTGGAACTCATCGAAACCGTGGATAAGATTCCTTTGGACATGTATGATCCATCTTGGAAAATATATACCAAATCAGAAGAACTCCCGGCAGTGAAAATCGGTTCCAAAGCCATCATTCGTCAAGCGTTGTTATCCAATGGATCCATTGTGGCGGGGACTGTCGAAAGAAGTGTCTTGAGCCCCGGCGTCATCGTTCACCCGTTTGCGAAAGTGACGGGGTCGGTACTTTTGAACAATGTGGAAGTGAAACCGGGAGCGATTCTCGAAAACGTCATCATCGACAAGCATACAGTGATCGGCGAAAATGCGATGGTCGGTTTTGGCGGGGATATGACGCCAAATATAGATCAACCTGAACTACTGACATCAGGAATCACCGTTCTCGGTAAACGATTACTAGTACCCAAAAATATGGTCATAGGTCGTAATTGCCGCATCTTCCAAAGCGCTGATCTCGAACACATTCCCGAACACATCATTCGTTCCGGCTCAACCATCAAATAAAAAAAGGGCCTCGGCCCTTTTTAACTACGCTGGTGCTCCTACCAAGAATCGAACTTGAATTTCAGCATTACCATTGCTGTGTTTTGCCATTAAACTATAGGAGCAATTGCCTTTATATTATAATCAAGAAATCCTGAAAAATCAAGAAAAATCGATCGAAAGCAGAATCAATACAAGATTAAGCTCACAAATCACAATAACCCTACATTATTTTTGATTATTTTTGATTATTGACAATTATATTTGATTTTGATACAATATTCTCGGAGGTGTTACCATGTTGGAAATCATTCATATGTCTAAAAGTTACGATGGAAAAAAGCAAGCATGCAATGATATCAATTTGCAGATTGAAGAGGGCGATATCTACGGGTTTATCGGCCACAATGGCGCAGGAAAAACGACCTTGCTCAAATCGATTGTCGGTATTCTGGATTTCGATCAAGGTGATATCTTGATCAACGGTATCTCAATCAAGGATCGTCCGCTTGAAGCCAAGAAGATCATGGCGTATATTCCTGATAACCCGGATGTCTATGAGTCTCTCACCGGCATTCAATATTTGGATTTTATCGCAGATGTGTATAATGTCGATCTCAATGAACGCAAACTCCGCATCAGCAAATATGCGACACAGTTTGAAATATTTGATGTCTTGAGCAATCCGATTGCATCCTATTCGCATGGAATGAAACAGAAACTCGTCCTTATCGGCGCGCTGATTCATGAACCGAAAATTCTCCTGCTCGATGAACCCTTTGTCGGATTGGATCCCAAAGCGAGTTATCAGGTCAAAGAAATATTTCGGGATATGTGCGCACGCGGAGCCTTGATTTTCTTTTCGACCCATGTGCTTGAAGTGGTAGAAAAATTATGTAACAAAGTCGCTATCATCAAAAACGGAGTAATCGTCGCAAATGGTCCCACTGGTGAGATAATCAAGGATCAGTCCCTTGAGCATATCTTCCTGGAATTGATCAAAGAAGCATGATTTATTTGCGTTTGGTCAAGGTTTTCTTCAAGGAGAATTTTTCACTCCGAAGACTGATCGGAACCGATATTTCCAAAAACAAGAAGAAAGCCTTTCTTTTGGGATTACTGATCATCTATGCGCTGGGTGTGTTTGTTTTTTCATTCGGGTATCTCTTCTTTGACTTAGGAAAAGTGCTCGATGCGATGAACATGTTATGGATGTTGTTGATGTTCGTCTTTTTATATGCTTCCGCGATTAGTGTCATGTTCGTGTTGCTTCGAGCGAATGGATATCTATTCAGATACAAAGACTACCCCATACTAGCACCCTTACCCATTCCCCTGCGTACCGTGTTATTCGCCAAAACCACTGTCATGATGGTGATGGTCTATTTCCCTCTGGCGATCATGTGTGCGCCGATTGCATTTTCATATTTCTATTTTTTTGGTTTTGATATCCTCCGCTTCATCGTGTTTCTCATCGGATTTTTGCTGATACCGCTTGTTCCGGTCATCATCTTTTCTTTCATCTCGCTTTTGATTGCACGGATGACGGCGCGTTTTCGCAGAAGCAATCTTCTCAATATCATTTTGATGATTGCCGTGTTCATCGGCGCGATGCTGTTTTCGTTTTCGCTTTCCTTTTCCGGCGAAGATAATCCTCTTCTAGGACAACAAGACTTCATCAGGGCGTTAGGGGAAATCTATTTGCCGATGCAGTGGTTCGTTGATGCGGTTCATCACTTGAATATCGTATCCTTGCTCTTGCTGGCGGCAACCCACCTGCTGCCGATGCTAGGTTTTATCGTTCTCATCCAAAAAATGGCGCACAAAACGAACCAGAAGAGCATGACGGTTGTGACGAGAAAGAACGCGCGCAAGGCTGTGAGCCAGGTGCGTCCCGTTTTCGAATCGCTGATCATCAAAGAGGTTCGCAAGTTTTTCAGTGTTCCCATCTACGCTGTGAATTGCGGGTTTGGTCCCATCCTCATGATCATCCTCAGTGTGGCGAGCCTGTTTTATAAAAGCAGAGTTCAGTCATTTCTCGAAACCTATATCGGTGCCGGAATTTCGATTGAAATCATCCTTTTGATTGTGATTGCCTTTTCCACTTCGATGGTCTATACCAGTGCGGTTAGTCTATCATTGGAAGGCAAGAATTTCTGGATCATCAAGAGCATGCCGATTCCTCCTGCGCTTGTCATGAACGCCAAAATGGCATTCAATGTCCTTTTGACGGTTCCGGTAGCCATTGTGTCGCTTATCTTGTTTATGATCTCTTTTTCTCTCGGGTCCCTTACAGTGTTGATGATGATCCTTGTTTTGATCACCATCTCTCTCTTGACGTCAGCGTTTGATTCGTTCATCAATCTTCATTTTCCCAAGTTCGAGTTCATGAACGATACCGAGGTCGTCAAACAAAGCGTGGGCGCTTTGATCGCAATCTTTGGTGGGTTTGGTTTCATCGCCATTGATGGCGTGATATTCTATTTTCTCAATCAGGTCATTTCTCTCGAACTGACTCTTCTGGTCATCTCTATGGCGAATCTGGTTTTGTTCGGGTTATTCTTCCTCATTGTGAATAATACCGCAGAATCCCTTTTCCGAAAAATGAAAGCGTAAAGCAAGTCCTGAAAATCCCGCCTTTTTGTTTGATATTTCCGCTATATAATGCTATAATACTCGAGGTATGAATCTTAACTCAAGAAAGGACATTTCAATGGAAAAATTCGTTTATTTATTTAGCGAGGGCAATGCTACGATGAAAAATCTCCTAGGTGGCAAAGGCGCTAATCTCGCGGAGATGATCAACCTCGGCATGCCCGTGCCCCCAGGATTTACCGTTACCACCGAAGCTTGTACTGCATATTACAAAGATGGCAAATCCATCAACCAAGGCATTATCAAACAGATAGAGGAAGCATTGGCCAAAATCGAGTCGATTACCCATAAATCTTTTGGTGATTCCAGCAATCCTTTGCTTGTATCCGTACGTTCAGGTGCGAGAGCATCCATGCCGGGAATGATGGATACGATTCTCAATCTCGGTTTAAACAATGAAGTCGTCGAAGGTTTGGCGAATCTCACTGACAATCCCCGTTTCGCCTATGACTCATATCGTCGTTTCATCCAAATGTTCGCCGATGTCGTCATGGAGATCCCGAAGAGCAATTTTGAGGAGATTCTCGAACATCACAAAGAAACGAAAGGTGTCCATCTCGACACCGATCTCGACCACAACGATCTCAAGCAAATTGTCCATGCGTTTTTAGATAAGTACAAATCCCTTAAAGGCGAGATCTTCCCGCAGGATCCCAAAACGCAATTGATCGAAGCGATCAAGGCGGTCTTTCGTTCTTGGGATAATCCCCGCGCCAACACCTATCGTCGTTTGAACAACATTCCCTATGAGTGGGGCACTGCTGTCAACGTCCAATCCATGGTTTTTGGTAACATGGGTGAAGATTCGGGTACGGGTGTCGCATTCACACGCGATCCTTCGACGGGCGAGAAGAAGCTTTATGGAGAATATCTCTTCAATGCCCAGGGGGAAGATGTCGTCGCCGGTATTCGCACACCGAAACCGATCAGCGAACTTGAAAAAGATAACGCTGCACTCTACAACGAATTTCTGAATATCTCGAACAAACTCGAAGCCCATTACCGCGATATGCAAGATATGGAATTCACCATTGAAAAAGGCAAGTTATACATGCTGCAAACGAGAAACGGTAAGCGGACAGCACAAGCTGCACTGAAAATCGCTATCGACCTCGTTAAAGAAGGCCTTTTGACCGAAAAAGAAGCATTGCTCAAAGTTGAACCCAAACAGCTGGATTCCTTGCTTCATCCTCAATTCGATCCTGAGTCACTCAAAAATGCTCACATCATCTCCATCGGTTTGAACGCATCTCCTGGCGCAGCTACCGGTCGTGTCGTTTTCACGGCTGAACGCGCTCAAGAAATGGTTAAAGACGGAAAACCTGTTATTCTCGTGCGTCAAGAAACGTCTCCAGAAGATATCGAAGGCATGGTCGTTGCCAGCGGCGTTCTCACGAGCAGAGGCGGTATGACATCCCATGCGGCTGTGGTTGCACGCGGCATGGGAACATGTTGTGTGGCCGGAGCCGGTGAGATCAAGGTCTACGAAACGAAGAAATACTTTGAAGTCGGCGGAAAAAAATACCATGAAGGCGATTATATCTCGCTGGATGGTTCTACAGGAAAAATCTACGGCGAGGAAGTCAAAACGATTGACGCTTCGGTTTCCGGAGATTTCGCCACACTGATGGCCTGGGCCGACACACATCGTTCCTTGAAGGTTCGGACGAATGCCGACAATCCTCGTGATGCCAAAATCGCTTATGGATTTGGTGCCGAAGGTATCGGTCTATGCCGTACAGAACATATGTTCTTCGAAGCCGACCGGATTCCCGCAATGCGCGAAATGATCGTTTCCAAGACCGAAAAAGAAAGAAAACATGCCCTGAACAAGTTATTGCCGATGCAACGACAAGATTTCATCGGTTTATACGAAGCCATGCAGGGATTCCCTGTAACCATCCGCTATCTCGATCCGCCGCTTCATGAGTTTCTCCCGACGGAAGATGATGATATCGAAATGTTGGCCAAAGAAATGGATTTGAGTTTCGATGAACTGAAAGCGACCATCACATCCCTTCATGAAACCAACCCCATGCTCGGACATCGTGGCGTCAGATTATCGATTACCTATCCGGAAATCGCCGTCATGCAAACCCGCGCCGTCATCGAGGCAGCCATCGATGTCAACAAGCGCGGTGGACATGTTGTACCCGAAATCATGATTCCACTCGTAGGCGATGTCAAAGAACTGAAGTTCGTCAAAGAAATCGTCGTTCAGACCGCTGATGAAATCATCCAGAAGTCCGGCGTCGAACTCAAGTATCTCGTCGGTACCATGATTGAAATTCCCCGTGCGGCTCTGCTGGCTGACGAAATCGCGGAAGACGCCGAATTCTTTAGCTTCGGCACGAACGACCTGACACAGATGACTTTCGGATTCAGCCGTGATGATGCGGGAAAATTCCTTGCGGACTACTATCAGAAGAAGATCTTCGAAAGTGACCCCTTCGCCCATGTCGATCAGAAAGGCGTGGGAAAATTGATGGAGCTCGCTGTCGAACTGGGAACGAAAGTACGACCCGATCTGAAACTTGGTATTTGTGGTGAACACGGCGGTGATCCCGATTCGGTTGAGTTCTGCCATAAAATCGGACTGACCTATGTGTCCTGCTCACCCTTCCGCGTGCCGATTGCCCGTTTGGCTGCGGCTCATGCCCAAATCAAGAATCCAAGATAATTCATTACAACAAGCAAGCATTCGTGCTTGCTTTTTCTTTCGGTTCGGTTGACAAAGAGTTTTTCATTATATATAATGAAAATGTACCCGAATAGTTGGAAATCACTCACCCGCGACCTACAATAAATTAAAAGGGAGTCGAGGTCC
>JBAZGL010000039.1:0-8673 GCA_041652855.1 Candidatus Izemoplasmatales bacterium | reverse complement strand
AAGTTGTGGTCGCGCCCATGGCGGGTGTCACCAGCCCTGCATACCGCATGATCCTCAAAGAACAAGGTGCGGGATTGATCTATACCGAAATGGTATCGGATAAAGGGATGTATTATCAAAACCAGAAGACATTGGCCATGCTGGACGTTCATGAAGCGGAACGTCCGATTTCCCTGCAGATTTTCGGCAGTGATCCACTGTCCATGGGTCGCGCATCAGCCATGATCGACCAGATGACCCAAGCGGATATCATCGATATCAACATGGGGTGTCCGGTCACGAAAGTCGTCAAGGGAAACGCAGGCTCCAAACTCATGCTTGATTCTCATCAAGCAGCAGATATTGTCCGCGCATGTGTCGATCATTCAAACAAACCCGTCACGGTCAAAATCAGAACAGGTTGGGACAGCGAACACATCAACGCAGTCGCGTTCGCGAAATCAATGGAAATGGCCGGAGCCAGCGCTATTGCGATTCACGGAAGAACGCGGTCCCAGATGTATTCGGGGACTGCAGATTGGGATATAATCCGTCAAGTCAAAGCAGCGGTGTGTGTGCCCGTGATCGGCAACGGCGATATCAAAACCCCGGAAGACGCCAAGAGGATGTTGGAGGAGACCGGATGCGATGCGGTAATGATCGGCAGGGGGGTGCTCGGTAATCCATGGTTGGTTGGTAAAACCGTGGCTTATCTGGAACAAGGAACATACGATCCGCGTATTCAACTGATGGAGCGAAAAGCGATGATTTTACACCATATGAAGCGGTTGATTCAGGAAAAAGGCGATCGGCTCGGCGTGTTGGAAATGCGGACGCATGCGGCTTGGTATATCAAGGGACTCAAGAACAGCAGCGTCGTCAAGACAAAAATCGTGTCCGCGGAAAGCGTCCATCAATTCGTCTCTTTGATTGAGGATTATTTTTCGGAATTAAGTCTCGTAGGAAATTAAAAGCCCGTGGTTCACGGGCTTTGCCAACAAAAACAAGGATTCATTTGTTTCTTATGCGTGTCTAGAGCACATAATCGAAATATTTACGATATAACACATCATCCAAGACGACGAGAATCTGTGTTCCTTCATCGAGGTGGTTCATTTCGAGAATCGATGCGGATTCGACGATATGATTCAATATCTGTCCCTTGTCGTATGGAATCAGCATTCGAACACGGTGGGTATCACCATATAGCAGACGATCGATTGTCTCGAGTAATTGATCGATGTTCAACCCCTTGAGTGCACTGATGTAGACGGGGTGTGTAAAACCGTCCAGCGGGAGATTGTCGGTGATATCGATTTTGTTGAAGACATGCACGATGGGAATGTCACGGACACCGATTTCCTCTAGAACGGTTTCGACAACGCTGATCTGGTTTCCGTATAACGGGTTATGGGCGTCGATCACGTGGAGAATCAGGCGTGCTTCCACGATTTCTTCCAACGTC
This sequence comes from Candidatus Izemoplasmatales bacterium, assembly GCA_041652855.1. Lineage (GTDB taxonomy): Bacteria > Bacillota_I > Bacilli_A > Izemoplasmatales > Hujiaoplasmataceae > JAAYZB01. The sequence goes on along the minus strand of JBAZGL010000039.1, from coordinate 7,229 downwards.
GACTTGAACGCTTCGATGAGATGATGCGGCAATTTCGATATGAAACCCACCGTATCGGTCAGAAGAAAATCCCGATGGTGTGGCAAACGCACTTCTCTGGTTTGGGTTTCCAGCGTCGCGAACAACATGTCCTTTTCAAACACGTATTTTTCTTCCCGCACGAGAGAAGCGGTCAATATGGCGTTCATCAGCGTCGATTTTCCCGCATTGGTATATCCGACGATCGCAACGGTTTTGCTTGAGGTTTGGAGTCGCTTTCGCCTTTGGGTTCGGCGAATGCTGACGACTTCTTTGAGGTCACGCTTGATTTTCGTAATCCGATCGCGAAGGATTCTTCGGTCGAGTTCGAGTTGTTGTTCACCCGGACCTTTTGAACCGGTACCGCTTTTTTGACGCGACAGCGAGCGATACATACCAACGACACGGGGGAGAAGATACAACGATTGTGCCAATTCGACCTGAAGCATGGCTTCCTTGGTTCTGGCACGTTGCGCGAAGATGTCAAGGATGAGTATCGTCCGGTCGATGATTTTGACCTCGAGTTTTTTTTCCAGGTTGCGAATATGCGAGGGACTGAGTTCATCATCAAAAATGACGAGATTGGCATCAAGCGTCACAATATCTTGTTTCAGTTCTTCAACCTTGCCGCTGCCGATGTAAAAATCAGCGGTCGGCGCATCCGCTTTTTGGATACAAGATCCCACGATTTCCACATCGCAGGCTTCCGCAAGGTTCTTGAGTTCTTCCATCGATTCCTTGAAATGTATGTCCGCGTTGAGATCGAGACCTACGAGAATTGCTTTTTCCATCATATCACCTAACCGATATTATACACCCAAACAAAGGGAAAACCCATCATTACACGCAAAAATCATATTCATTATCTAGATGAAATATGATATAATAAATCGATTACTTCCGATAAACGAGGTAGCTATGAAACAGAAGATAGCCCGCAAAAACAAAATCAAAAACCAAACACCCACTCAGTTACGGATGTGGTTAGAGAAAACAACCAGCCGTTTCAGGTCTTGGATTGAGGGTGTTTTTCAGTCGAAAAAGAAGACCTTTGGCCTGCTTGCTTTAGGTGTTTTTTCAATTCTGTTCTTGATTCAAATAGCCATCATCCTCATTAACAACAGTTTTTATTCGAATTTTTCCGACGATATCCTGCAGTATTATCCGATCATCGTCGATTTCATCCGCCAAGTCAAAGCGGGTACTATTTCACTCTTCAATTTAAACAATTATCTCGGCGCATCATTCTTTTCCGACGTGTATTATATCCCGTTGGATATCTTCACGCTGATCACATTCGTCTTAAGTTATGTGATGCCAATCGAACTGGCGTATTCCATTACCGAGTTCATCAAGATTTTGGCCGGCGTCATGATTTTCGCGTACTACTTATCTCTGAAAGGCATGAAAAACCGCACTGTATTTTGGATGGGGGTTGTCTATTTCATCAGCGGTGGCACGGTCAGTTTCATGGCCTTCCCGGCATTTTTATCTTTGGCCTTTTATATACCCATGAGTCTGGTTGTGATTCATTGGTCTTTCACGGGCAAAAAGTGGGTAGTGCCATTATTCGCCTTTCTTTTGGTGTTCTATAACTTCTATCTTGCCTATACGTTATTGTTTTTCATCGGAATCATGTATATTGTGGAATACTTGAAACGCGATGATTTTCATTTTTTGCGTTTCTTGAGGGACGGCGCTATCTTTTTGTTTCTTCTGATTCTCGGTTTAGGGATGTCGATGGTGATTCTGTATCCCTCGATATTGTTCATCATCGAGGATACTTACCGAACATCGGGGAGTTTCACGCCGTGGATCGTCAATGTTTTCGGTCGGGAGTGGAAGTTGTTCAAGCCCGAGATATATTTCCGTTTCCTCGGAAAAATATTCGCGGAGACACGGCCCATCGCTTTTTATGGCTTCGCCCAAGACTATACCAAGGAGCACGTGTCTCTGTACATCACGATGACCGGGTTGGTTTTGATGTCCTATGTATACTTCATGAGGGACCGAATCAGCCGCGTCTACAAGTTCTTGATTCCGTTTGGGATCATACTAGCATTTTTCCCGCTCTTTTCCACCGTTTTTTCCGGATCATTTAATTTTGATCTTATTCTGGCAGGGGACTTTTCCAATCTGGGAATCCCTTATACGAGATGGATTAACTTCTATCCTTTCGTGATGGTCTTGATTCTCGCCCACGTCTTTGATCATCATGGTTTTGAAACGTACAAAATGAAATGGATGAGCATCCCCGGTGTGTCTATTTTGGCATTGGCGGTTTTTATCATTCTCCATTATGCGCGTGAGATTCCCAAATTGATCGATTTGAAAGCGGGGGGCACACCTCACCTTGCGGACCCCGCCGCGCTCACCGCTGACGCTGCGCTGATGGGCGTGAGCGCGCTTGTGATTGTGTTGATGCTGGTTTTCGGGTGGTTGGGAAAGCAGCGGTGGTTCAGGTTCCTTTTTTGGATTGAATGTATCATTTCACTTGTCTTCATTTATACCGGCCCGTTCTATATTCGCGGAAAAATCGATACATTTTCATCCATGAGCGAAATCAACACTTTTCTGAATGCGCATATCGAGGGGGATGAATTTTTCCGCGTGTATGTCGATCTGGATCGATTCAACACGGAAAAAACCAACTTCAATCGTATGACGACGTTTCCAACCAATACGAAGATCTTCCATTCGTGGACCGACAAAGAAACCGATCTTTTAGCGGATGTGCTTTTCGGTCGCATCGAAAACCAGTCGAAAGACGCGCTGGAAGTCCAGGCCATCTATCTCAATCAATTCTTGGGATACAAGTACATTTTGGCAAGCAGCGAATATACGTATTATCTGGATAGTGACATTTATCAACTTGTCGCTTCAAATGAAAAATTCCAGTTGCTTGAAATCGTCAATCATCAAGGATTTCATGTGTATGAATCATTTGTCTCGACAGCTGACTTCAAATCCATGAGACAGCGCAATAACAAAGTCGAGGCACAAAAAGTGCTTTTGCAAGCCGCTTTGATCGATGCTGAGCGTTATGATACATCCCAATTCAATCTTGAAGAGAAAAGCGGGTTCGGGAGTTCTTATCTTAAGTCCATCAGTGCTTACCAGACAGTATCAAACCCTGACATTGTCACCACATCTGGAGTCAAAGACGCGAGCGAACGCGCATTCTATCGTTTCTCGGGCGACAATTTCCATGTGGGCATCTCTTCAGGGGGCATGTATATCAAAACATCTGTCAATTTTGATGCCGACAACGATCAAATCCTCGATCGCGAGGTCTTCATTGAATTTTCCGATGGCAGTCGCATGAGCTGCAAAGTCCCGGACAGTTTGACTGCCGTTCATGATATTGATGTCGCATTCGGGGCGGAGCCGGTCGCGATCTATTTCGAGGCTTCCGCGGTATTCTCGTTCAGAATGCGGTTAGAATTGGCGCGTGATTATGCTGCCTATCTCGTTTATGATTTGTCCAAAATCGATTATTCCCGAGACCAAGGCATGTTTTATTTTGAATTGTCGCAACCTTTTGAGCGCGTATTCATTCTCGATGAAGACGGAAATGAGTATGAAGGATTCAAGAATTATTACTACTTTGCATCCAAACCCGTTCAGATGTACGTGTATAAAACCTATGACATGTACACCAAAGTCAACGATTTGTTCAATTTCTCACTCAGTTATGCATATGATGATCTAAGCACATTCGAGACATCGGCAGGAGATTCTTTGGCCGCGAACAAACACCTCACCATCGATAAAGGAAAGATCCACCTGACGTATCAACGTACCAGCGACAGTTCTTATGACCAAATCGTGGTGATACCAGTCGCGTATTCCGAAGAATGGAAGATCGCATCCGGACAAGCCTATGACACATTGAGTGCGGGCGGTTTTCTCGGCATCGTGGTTCCTCACGGCGAGGACACCATTGAAGTACAACTCAAGTTCGTTCCGAAAGGACTCGGCACGGGCTTTCTGGTGACCGCGGGCACGACGCTGATCTATTTGGGAATATTCTTGCCGGGATGGATCATAGCTGCAAGGCGGAGAAAAAAATCTAAGGAGCTGATTGTCACATGAAAAAGATCACGATTATTGTTCCTTCTTATAATGAGGAACAGAACGTCAAAGAGTTTTATGAAGAGTTGATCAAACACATACAAAACCCGAACTATGAATTTTCCATTCTGTATGTGAATGATGGGTCGAAAGATAAAACCCTTGAAGAAATCAAAGCGGTACAGAAACGCGACAACCGGATTCAATACATCAGCTTTTCGCGTAATTTCGGCAAAGAAGCCGCGATGCACGCGGGTTTGAAACATGCACGCTCGAGTGACGCGGTCATCATCATTGATTGTGATCTTCAACAGCCACCATCGTTGATTCCGGAAATGCTTCAGCATTATGAATCGGGATATCAAATCGTTTACACGAAAGGAAAAACCCGTAAAGGCGAACCGAAGCTCAGAACTTTTTTCGCCAATTGGTTTTATCGTATCTATAATCGTCATACGGAAATGCCCCTCGATAATGGGGCGAAAGACTATCAATTGCTTGATCGTCAGGTTGTCGACGCGTTTTTGTCCATCAAGGATAATTACCGCTTTGTCAAAGGTATTTTTTCTTGGGTGGGATATCCTCGAAAATGTATCGAATACGATTTTATTCCGCGCAAGTATGGAAAAAGCACCTGGAGTTTCTCGTCCTTGCTTAAATACGCCTTTAACGGGATGAATCAATTTTCCACTATTCTCTTGCTTCTGCCTCCGTTGGTGATATTGAGTGCGGCGATTATTTTGATTTCTGACATCTTGTTATTTGCTTTCGGCGTATTCGTCCTATCGGAATTCATCATGGGTCTCTATTTTTTCTTGACCCTCGCGATGATGGGCATACTCACATATGGCGCGTTTTATTTGATGTATCAAATCAGGCGGCAGGTATTCGATCGCCCGATCTACTTGATTCAGGAAGCATCGGAGGGGCTTGACGTTGAAGAAACTGTATGAGTTCATCAAGAAAAACTTTCTGACCAAAAAATTCCTCTCCTTTGGAATCATCGGTCTAATCAACACATTGATTCATTTGCTGGTCTATTCGCTCTCCTATAACCATATCTTTTCAACAGTATCACAGCCATGGCTTTTGGCCTTTCTTTCCAATACACTGGCGTTCATCACGGCTTCAACGTTTTCCTATTTCGCCAACGCGGTATTTACCTTTAAACCCGCGAACAAAAGCGCACTTCAGTTTTCAGCGGTGATGGGCGTTTTTCTCGCTAGGTTGCTCATCAGCAATCTCTTGACGACGGGCTTCGATTACGCCATTCAGGAATGGATGGGTATCGATTACGCGCTCCATCAATGGGCAGAAACCATCGCGCCATTCATGGGGTCGCTGCTCTTGATTCCGATCGCATTTTTCGCTTTGGATGTCGTGTTCAAAAAAACCGACAAAAAAAAATCAGAAAATCCTTCTGCTTAGCCTTTATTTAATAGAAAAATTACGTTAGAATAATAGAGAGAATCGCATTAAAGGAGGGAAACGCGTGCTCAATTTCATCCTAGGAATCACCGCCACGTATTTGTATGCCATTTTCCTTCTGTCTTTACGTGCAAAAATATCACATAAAGCAATCCGACCGGCGAAATTGCTACTGATAGCACTGATGGTGGGATCTTTGATCCTCCTGATCGTCGAGTTTCAGACCGGATGGGCATTGTTCACACAAATCATCGTCTTTTTACCGCTGCCCTATATGCTTTTCATGATCTATATCAACGAAATCAAAGCCATCTATAAACGAATCGGAGTTGCCAGACGACGCGGATACAAGCACACCAAGACGGACAACGATCTTGCGGACAAATTATTGGAAGCAGTCGAATTTCTCGCAACACGAAAAATCGGCGCTTTGATTACCGTGGAGCGCAACATCAATCTTTCAGCATTCATCAGCAAAGCGATGATGATCAACGCCCCGGTTTCCAGCGAGCTTTTGGTTTCGATTTTCATACCGACGACACCACTCCATGATGGCGCCGTCATCATACGCGACAACTCGATCCTGTGTGCCAAAGCTTATTATCCTTCAACGGAGCGGACCGACTTGCCTTTGCATTTCGGGACAAGGCATCGCGCCGCCATCGGCATCAGCGAACAAAGCGACGCTCTGACAATCGTCGTGAGCGAAGAGACGGGATATATGAGTATCACGATCAATCGCCAGATCGATTACAACATCAGTAAAGAAACCTTGAATTTGTATTTTGAAAAATATCTGAAAATCAAGTGAAAGTGCTTCGGCACTTTTCTTTTTAGGGCGTGGCAATTTCACGCGGTATATGATATAATTTGATAAGATTTACGCGAATGGTGGTGAAGATTTGGAACGATACGATGTTCTCATCATAGGCGACGACATTGCTTCATTGACCGGAGCGCTTTTTTTGGCGCGTAAAATGCGAAGCATTGCCATCTTGACGGAACCACGTCGCAGTCTTTCCACCGAAGATGTCATCACTATGACCGATCCGGAAAACAACAAGTTCCGGTTTGAGTTTGACCCCGAGGCACGGCTATGTGGCCTTGATGCCCATGGGCTCACGCACAAGTATCTTCAAGCTTTAGGGCTGGAAGACCAAGTCAAAGGCACAAGAATCGAAGAAGAGATGGTTGAGTCACCGCAAGGCGACATCAGAAAACGGATGCTTTCTTTTGACAGGCTTAAAGTCTATCTCGTGCGTTATTACCCCAAGGAGCGAGATGCCATCCATCGATTTTTCCTCGATATGGAACGCCATTACTTGAATTACATCGCCCAACAGGACAACATGCTCAACAACCGCGGCTACACCGTGACCTCGCTCATGATCGAGTGGGGAGATTATAGTTTGGCGGATCTGTTTCGTAAGTATTTTACGGATGAAGCGATATTGACTGAATTTATGACGAATCATCACATCAACGGATTAAATCCCGACGATGTCAACAGTTATCATTTTTTCTCGCGCGTGTTCATCGAACTCAAAGAGGGGCTGTTTTTGCTTCAGATCAGCACCAATCAGTTGAGAAAAGCCTTGATCGATAAGTTGAAAATCATCAATCCTGACGTGATTCAAAAACGACGCATCAAAGAATTCGTCTATGATGAGCACGGAAAGATCACGCATGTACTCGATGCGGCAAACAAG
>JBAZGL010000038.1:0-8724 GCA_041652855.1 Candidatus Izemoplasmatales bacterium | reverse complement strand
TAGCCACGCCAATGGAACCAAATACCATTTCTGTTTGATCGGTTTCTTGAGCATGTCAAAACGTTCTAGTTGAGAATCTTTCATGAAGGATCCTTTCTCTTTGGTGCAAGCACCGAGTCTATTCGTTGTAGGTATTAAGTGATGATTAGAGTGGCTTGGTCTTTTCCTTCTCTTTTTGAATGATATAATGCATCATCGGAGACTTTGATATAATCATAGATTTCCGGAAGATGCCCGTCTTCGGTGAATGCGATACCGATACTGATTCTGAGTTGATAGTTTTGGTTTTGATACGAAAAGGAGAATGTCCGAATATGATCAAGCAAGACTTGAGCGACGCGGTTCGCGTCTTCAATACCGATATCTTTCAACAGAACAAGAAACTCTTCGCCTCCGTACCGCGAAAGAATGCTTCCCTTGGGCAATGTCTTCGCCAACTCCACGGAAATGGTTTTAAGGGCCTGATCTCCTGCGAGGTGACCAAGAGTATCGTTCACCACTTTGAAATCATCGATATCAATCATCAAAAGCGCAAAAGAGTGACCCTGATGATGCGCGTCTTCAAGATAATGCTTAGCTCGCTCGATAAATGCCCGTCGATTATAAATCGCAGTCAATTCATCATGCGATGCCTGATAAGTCAAATCCTCGATCCGTTTGACATATCGGGTCATTTCATTGATTTTGATCAAATAACCGTTCTTTTGGTTGCGTTTCGACTCCAACGCAATCACTTCCGCGACATAGTGCCTGCCATTTCTTTGATAACTGATTGGTGCGTTGTCATAGATGGCTTGGACCAACTCTTTATCCGTGAACATCTCTTCCAGTTTCATGTGGTATTTGAGTTGGGTCGCGACCGAAGGATCGCGTTCCATTGCGAGATTCCAAGAAACCAGTTCATAGATATCATCCAAGATGAAGATGGGATCAGAAGATCGTTCGAACGTCGCGAGATGCGCCGAGGGCTTCAAGTAAAATACTTCATATCGGGTCATCGAGTAAAAGATAATGAAACTGATGACCATAATCAGAATCAATGCGAAATCCAATCCGGTCGATTCGGGGTTGAACAGCGAAGTGATCGGAATGATAAACGCGATCAAGCTGCTGATGAACAGGATCATCGCTTGCTTTTTATGATACCCGCCCGATCGAAGATAGGTGGTAAGATAGGTGTACACCACATAACCTGCAAGAACCATGTTGTGTATCGCATGCACGTAGTACAACGGCCCCTTGACAAATGTCAGCATCGGCATTGCCAGCGCACCCATCTGCCAATCCGGATCGAGAGATACCGACAGATAAGTCCAGTTATTCGGCGTGAAATAGTTGATTTGCGATAAAATCAGCACGAAGATGGGAACGATCATCAAAGGTGCATAATGTTTCAATTTCGGTTTATGTCTCGGGTTATTATATAGATTTGCGACATACACCCACGTAATCGCAATAAACGGAATGACCAAGTACTGCATGTGATTAAAAATCACCTTGAGCAACAACGTGTCACTCGCCAACTCAAGGCCATAGCCTAACGCATAGATGAATTCCATTACAAAAAGCAATCCAATCTGCCAAAACCCATGGAGTTTCTTCAGACGGAAAAAAATGTAGAATGCGAATATGAGCGCTGCAACAGAAATGGCCAAGAAAAAGCCAACAAGCAAAGCGGAATAGCGCAATCCGATCACTCCTTCGAGATATTATAGCATATTGCTCGGTGTATATGTTGCGGTTTCAAAAAATTCCTCATTCATCCACTCTCACAATCTCAAGGGGGTCCGAAGTGGTTTTCGGTGTAAATGCGAGGAATATTCCCAAACCGAGGACAAGCATCCCCATCATTCCTAAAAATAACCATCCATATCCATGATCTTCAATCACGGAACCAAAAATAAAGTTTCCCACGCCTGTAAAAATCGAAAAGAATAGGGTCAGGATCATGATGGCAGTCGTAATGTTTTCGACACTCACGATCTTCATCACAAACTTGATGTGGGCATAAATGATGATCCCCCAAGACAATCCGCGGAACAATGTCGCGATGATGATCACCGAAAGTGGCAAATTCAAGCCATAACACAAGAACCTCAATGCAAAAAGAACCGTTGAGAATACCATGAGTTTTTGCTCGCTGACAATCAGCCCCTTGACCATTAGAAATCGCATGGTCCAGACTTCAACCAAAACGAAGGCCGAATAAAGAATACCGTAAGCCACCATGCCCATTCCCCGAGACTCCGTGATGTATACCCCGAAAAACGAATCACCGATCCGAACGCTGCCGATGACAAGAACATAAAAAACCAAGTATTTGATGAATTCTCGATTCTTCAATAATTTCTTGATGTCTCGCTTGGGTGCATCGACTTTGGTCGGGTCTTCTCCGACGGGCTTCAGCCATAATACAATGAACATCGTGGCGATGAAAAAGCTTCCGGAGACAATGAAGAGCGCAGTGTAACCGACAAGACCCACTAATAATCCTGCCAAGGCGGAGGCGATGACATACGCGATTGATGCGTAGATCCGAATCGAGGAATACTCGATTTTCTGTCGATTCGCAAAGGTTGCCGCAAATCCATCCTGAATCGGAATAAAGGGGGAACACATGAATGCGATTAATGTGATGACGAGCAAATACAACTCAAAGCCACTGACCTGAGTCAGCGTGATGATCAGCACGCCCTCAATCAGTGTCATGAACTTGAGGACCATTCGACTCGTTCGCATATCCTTGATCAAAAAATTCCACAAGGGATTGGCAAGGATCGTTGTAATCGGTGTGATGGCCAAAACAATACCGAGTTGGCCCTCGCTTAAGCCTTTGGACATCAGATAGATGGACATGAAGGGATAGAAAAAAGCGTCTCCGAAAAAGCGGATGAAATAGAATAATTGAAATTTCCCTTTTTCTGTCACGTGACTTCCCTTTCCCGAATATGATTAAAATATTATACATGTTTCACCCTTGAAATGCAACTATGATGCGGTGTCTTTCCATGATTTTTGTGACAAGCCATCTCTATGATGTTTCACATACAAAACAAAAATAATATGTAAAATATTCTTTATTCGTGAAATACTTTGTTTCTTATCGAATCTTTACAAATGCGAATCGCACCATCACGCAATTTTACATCATTTTGCCATTTTTCAGTCGATAATCATCGCCTAATTTATTATTTCGTTTGATATTGACAAATAATTTTTCCCCTATTATTATCTTAATTGTCACACTGACAAAATACCGACTGGGGGACCGTTTATGTTAAGACAAATCGTCAAAAGAGATCAAAGTGTTGTACCTTTCAGAAAGGAAAAAATCGTTCTTGCCATCTTTAAGGCGGCCAGTTCTGTCGGCGGTTCTGATTTCGCAAAATCAGAGCAGCTTGCGCTTGAAGTGGTGACGATTGCGGAAAGCAAGTACCCCAACGGGATCGCCGATGTCGAAGGCGTCCAGGATATCGTAGAAAAAGTCCTCATAGAGAATGGTCATGCCAAAACGGCAAAGGCCTTTATTTTATATCGTGAAAAGCGCCGCGCTTCCCGCGAAGCGAACGCCTTGATCGGCGCTACCATCGACATGTTCACCGAATATCTGAATGATCGCGATTGGCAGATCAATGAAAACGCCAATACCCAAAAATCGATCAACGGACTCAACAACTATGTCCGTGAAGAGTTCACAAAAAACTATTGGTTACACGAAATCTATCCCTCCGATATCCGTGAAGCGCACCTGCAAGGTGATATCCATATCCATGATCTCGGTTTCTTCGGCCCTTATTGCGCCGGGTGGGATCTGCGTCAAATCATCGAAAATGGCTTTGGTGGCGTATCAAGCAAAGTCGAATCCAGTCCGCCCAAACATCTGCGTTCGCTTCTTGGACAAATCATCAATTCAACGTTCACGACCCAAGGAGAAACTGCCGGAGCACAAGCGTGGTCATCGTTCGACACCTATCTCGCCCCCTATGTCCGCTATGACAATCTGGAATACAAACAAGTCAAACAGGCGCTTCAAGAGTTCATCTTCAACTTGAATGTGCCTACACGCGTCGGATTTCAATGTCCTTTCTCCAATCTGACATTCGATATCATCGCGCCCAGAACACTCAAAGATCAAAATGTCATCTTCGCCGGAAAACTGATGCCGGAAACTTACGGGGACTTCCAAAAAGAAATGGATATGATCAACCTCGCCTTCTGCGACATCATGATGGAAGGCGATGCCAAAGGTCGCGTGTTCACATTCCCCATCCCCACCATCAATATCACGAAAGATTTCGCATGGGATAGCCCTGTCGTCGAAAAATTCATGGAAATCACCGCCAAATACGGAATTCCCTACTTTTCCAATTACATCAATTCCGACTTGTCTCCCGAAGACGCGCTCTCGATGTGTTGTCGTTTAAGGCTCGACACTACCGAACTTCGCAAACGCGGCGGCGGTCTCTTCGGGTCCAACCCGCTGACCGGATCGATTGGTGTGGTCACGATCAATTTACCGCGGTTGGCCTATCAATCCAAAACGGAATCAGAATTTTTCACCCGGCTTTGGGAAGCCATCAATATCGCCAAAAAAAGTTTGGAAATCAAACGCAAAATCATTGAAGAACAATCAGATAAGGGCCTCTATCCTTACAGCACGAATTACCTGAAAGACGTGAAATTGAAAACGGGATCCTATTGGTTCAACCATTTTAACACCATCGGTCTCATCGGCATGAATGAAGCCACACAAAACCTCTTCGGCATCGACGTCGATCTGACCACACCGACAGGCCAAGATTTCGCACGTAAAACCTTGAACTACATGCGTGATGTCATCAAAGACATCCAAGAGGAAACCGGACATTACTACAATCTCGAGGCCACGCCCGCTGAAGGCACCAGTTACCGCTTGGCAAAACACGATAAAGAACGCTATCCCGATATCATCACCGCAGGAAAAGCGACGCCCTACTATACGAACTCAAGCCAACTTCCGGTCGGGTTCACAGATGATATCTTTGAAACTCTGGATCTCCAAGACGAGCTTCAATCTCTCTATACAGGCGGCACTGTACTTCACCTCTATCTTGGCGAACGCATCAAAGATACCCAAACCACGAAAAACCTCATCAAGAAAGTCTTCGAAAAATACAAACTGCCCTACATATCCCTGACCCCCACGTTCTCGGTGTGCTCCGACCACGGTTACATATCGGGAGAACACTTCACCTGCCCGACGTGTGCCAAGCCGGCAGAAGTGTACACCCGTGTCGTCGGTTACTTGCGACCCGTTCAAAACTTCAACAAGGGTAAAAAGGCAGAATATCAAGATCGCGTGAAATACGTGATCCGCGATTCAGCGGTCCAATACGAGGACAAGAAAGTATGATTTTTTCCGGAATCGTCAAAACCTCATTGATCGATTATCCGGGAAAGATCGCTGCCGTCTTGTTTACGCCGGGATGTAACTACAATTGTTTCTATTGCCATAACCGCCATCTCATCGAAGATTTTCCTGAAATTATTCCCACCGATGAAATCGACCATTTTTTGCAGAAGCGTGTCGGATTGCTCGACGGAATCGTCATCTCCGGTGGCGAACCCACCCTTCATGAAGGGCTGATTCCTTACCTGAAGAAACTCAAGAGTCTCGGATATTTGACCAAAGTGGATACCAATGGCTCACGCCCGGAAGTCATTCAAGCATTAGTCGAGAAACGCGTCGTCGATTATTTCGCCATCGACTATAAAGCCCCGAAAGCGCGCTATTATGAGATTGCCCGCGGCGAGTCCAACCCTGAAGATGTGTTGGCTACGATCGACATTCTATTGAAGAACCGTTGCTCATTTGAAGTGCGGACGACTGTCGTGCCGCAACTCTCATTGACGGATCTGATTCTGATGTCTGAAGAAATGCCTCAAGTACCCCGCTATGTTCTGAATGCCTACAAAGCTCCTTCCTTCTTTCTTTCTTCAGATCAGAGCCTGATTGATGAACCTGCATATTCCGAAAAAACGATATCGGAATTCGCAGAAACGCTCAAATTGTATCAACCTCATGTGGTCTTGATGTTTTAGCGGTTGTATCAACCGCTTTTGCTTTTTTTTGGAACGAATCTTCCTGCTTTATGTTATGATAGAATCGACATGAATCGACAAAGAAAAAACCGGCAGAACGCATGTCTGCCAGTCTTGTCTCTTTCATGGTGGAGGGGGACGGTTTCGAACCGCCGAACCCAGGGGGAGCAGATTTACAGTCTGCCGCGTTTAGCCTCTTCGCTACCCCTCCGTAAGCCAAAGTATCAGCCTCTACATTATATCAAATCATATTTTAAAATGCAATACACATTTTCTTGAGATTTCTTTACCCCACAATGGAATGAACATAGGAGGATCACCCATGCGAATCGCTCTGATTGCCCATGATAAAATGAAAGCCGAAATGATTGAATTTGCCAAAAAGTATCGCGATGTCCTGGCCCGTCATGAACTCGTTGCGACCGGAACGACAGGCATGAGAATCATCGAAGCCACAGGCTTGAATGTCTTTTGTTATCGATCGGGGCCGCTCGGAGGCGATCAAGAGATCGGGGCCAACGTCGCCAACGGCAAATTGGATTTGATTTTCTTTTTCCGCGATCCCTTGACCGCACAACCTCATGAACCCGATGTCAGCGCCTTGCTTCGGTTGTCGGACGTCTATAAGATTCCACTTGCGACCAACCGCTCCACCGCTGAATATATCATCAACGCCATCGATTAATATAGGCAGTCCCGACAAGGGACTGCCTATTTTTGAAATACGATCAGAGGCACAAGCATCTCTTCTGTGCGGACACCCGCATGCTGACCTTTCATGACGAACGAACCATCAACGAGGTGAAAATATTTATTGCCCACCGCGATCGCAAGATAATCGCCGATAAACTCTTGAAGTTTCGGATGATAGGGTCGGGGACCGAAAAGTTCAAGTTCCATGACCTCATCCCGTGAATAAAGAAGATAGTCATCTTTGAAATAGGTGTGAAACAAGGTCACAAATCGTTCCTTGTGCTCAGGCTTGATCGCAAATGCCGTGGCTCGGGATTCGATCGATGGCATCCGGGAAAACGTCTCAAGGATGTCCGGATAGGCGTAGAGCGGCAGTTTTTCCACGCTGACTTGACCATGGTCGGCAATCGTGATGATCACCGTATTTTCGGGGACACGCATCGTCAGATCATGATAGGCCGCATCAATTTGAGCCAAGTCCTCGGCAATCTTTGGATCGGATGGCGAGAATTCATGCATATCGTAATCGAGTTTATCCCAGTAACCATACACAAAGTTCTCTTCATGGTCGGCCAAGGTTGCCAAAATCGTATCCACCTGTGCCTGAAACGTCCAGTGTTCTTTCTGTCGGAATGCGGGATAGACTTCTGTCAATTTCAATGACGGTTGCGTTTTGCGAATCTTCTCGTAGATGGTCTCATAGGGCAAATGCCGTTGTGCCACATCATAATCAAACACATGATCCTGATCGTAGTAATCGCGGTTTGTGAATAATATCACATGTTTCGCTTCTTCAGAGAAGTACTGTGTCCATCCCAACCATGCGGTCTGTGATGGTGGAAGACCCGTCAAAACGGAAGTCGTCGCGCTTACCGTCGTCGACGGAAAAACACTGGAAATGGTCTGAATGTGGTCGTTTCGCAAATGTATGGTTTCATGAGGATACTGATCCAAAATCGCTTCTCCCATCCCATCGATCAAGAGAAGAACAACGTGCTTGGTCTTCTCATTGAGCCTTTGGTCAAGTTCGGGAATGGTCGGGTGAGGCGCATGACAATGATAGTGTTTCAAAATCGAGTTTGAGACATTCATGATCGTTCTTTGATAATCGGGAAAAAAGAGTCTGTTCATCTGTTTCTCCTTCATGTTATGTCAATCTTGTATTTTCGATTTTTGGCATGAAGCGCAACCGTTTGTAGAAGAATATACCCACGAAGATAATCAAAACATTGCTCGCTAGAATGGCGTACCATATCCCTGCGGGCCCCAAATCGGTCAGTTTCATCGACAAAATGACCAACGGGAGTCGAAACACCCAAAGTCGAATGACCGCGAGCGCGAACGCGTATTTTGTATCACCGCTACCTTGAAAGGTCGAAAGAAACGTTTGAAACACCGCCATCAGCGGTAGTCCGATATGGAGATACAATGTGTATTCCGCGGCGAGAATGATCGTTTCCGGATTGTGATTGAACAATCCGACCAAAAAGAATCGGAATGGGATAATGAACAACACACCAATGGTCATCATCGCGATGGCCAGAAACATACCGCTCCTGAAGGACTTTCTCACGCGAACGATATTCCCCGCCCCCACATTTTGAGCGATGTAGATCGCCATGATGGCGCTCACCGAAGACACTGGAAACATGATCAATGAGTTGATCCGATTACCAATATAGAACGCTGCCGACGTGGAATTGCCAAATGAATAGATCAACGAGTTCAAGATCACAAACCCCAGCGCTTGTATCGCTTGGCCCATTGATGCCGGAATCGCTATTTTCGTGATGTGTCGCATGATAGGGAGGTCGACTTGATCCTTTTTGAATTGAAGCAAGATGCCGTCCGCCGCCCGAAAGAACAAAACGATAATAAAGGGGAACATGATCAGATGTGATATAAGCGTACTAATCGCTGCGCCTCGAATCCCCATCTGATAGCCAAGGA
>JBAZGL010000037.1:0-8750 GCA_041652855.1 Candidatus Izemoplasmatales bacterium | reverse complement strand
GTTTTCCGCGTTAAGGAATGAAGTGCCGGCTTGGCCGGAACAAAGGTGGTACCGCGATGATGAATCGTCCTTTCTGAGGGCGATTTTTATTTTATAGGAGGCATGACATATGAGCGAATTTATACCTGGATACAATCACAAGACCATTGAAGCGAAATGGCAAGAGCGCTGGCAGAAGCATGCCTGTTTTCAGGCTGAGAACTTTTCGGAAAAACCCAAATACTACGCTTTGGTCGAGTTTCCCTATCCTTCGGGTGTCGGGATGCATATCGGCCATATGCGGGCGTATATGTCACTTGAGGTCATTTCTCGAAAGCGGAGAATGGAAGGCTACAACGTCATGTTCCCCCTCGGATTTGATGCTTTTGGCTTGCCGACGGAAAATTACGCCCTCAAACACAATATCCATCCACGCACTGTGACGGATGATAATATTGCGAGTTTTTTGGAACATATCAAGAAGACTGGGTTTTCTTTCGACCTTTCACGGAAGGTCGATACGACAGATCCCGAATATTACAAGTTCACTCAGTGGATCTTTTTGAAGATGTACGAACACGATCTGGTCTATCGCAGCAAAACCTACGTGAATTTCTGTCCCGACTGCAAAGTCGTTTTGTCCAATGAGGAATCGCAAGGCGGTTCGTGTGACCGGTGTGGTAGCGACGTCGTCCAAAAGGAAAAAGACGTATGGTTTCTGAAAATCACCGCATATGCCGAGAAGTTGCTCGAAGGTTTGAAGCATTTTGATTCGCCGCAACGGATCGCCACGGAACAGGAGAAATGGATCGGTAAGTCCTTCGGAGCGGAAATGCGCTTTCCTTTGAAGGATCAACCGGACTATTTGGAAGTTTTTACGACCCGTCCCGATACGGTATTCGGAGCCACATTCATGGTAATCGCACCGGAACATCAAATCATCGACCGCTACAAAGACACCATACACAATATGGATGCAATCGAGGCCTATCGCCAACAAGCGAAGCTCAAGACTGAGTTTGAACGCGTTCAACTGCAAAAAGACAAGAGCGGTGTGCGTTTGGAAGGTCTGATGGCCATGAACCCCTTCACTCAACGCCCGATTCCCATCTTCATCGCCGATTACGTGATGATCACCTACGGCACGGGGGCTATCATGGCCGTTCCCGGCCATGATCAAAGGGATTATGACTTTGCCAAAAAGTATGATCTTCCGATCATCGAGGTCATTCAGGGCGGAGACTTGTCCCAAGCCGCTTTCACCGACATCGAACAAGGCATTCTCATCAACAGTGGTTTTCTGAACGGACTATCTGTGAAACAAGCGATTCATACGATGATCCAACATCTGGAATCCCAGAACCTGGGTCATGAGAAAATCCAATACAAGATGAAAGATTGGGCGTTCAACCGCCAGCGTTATTGGGGAGAACCGATTCCCATCATCTATTGTCCGACGTGCGGGATTCAACCGGTTCCGTATGAGGATTTGCCGGTGAGATTGCCGATGGTGGAACATTTTCAACCGACGGAATCCGGGGATAGTCCTCTTGCCAATATCGAGTCATTCATCCATTGTTCGTGTCCTAAATGCAAAGGGCCCGCACGCCGGGAAACAGACACCATGCCGCAATGGGCGGGGTCAAGCTGGTATTTTCTGCGCTACATGGATCCGAAGAACCCGGAAGTGCTCGCATCTATGGACTTGTTAAAGTATTGGGGTCCGATCGATTGGTACAATGGGGGGATGGAACACGTGACGAGGCATTTGATCTATTCGCGTTTCTGGAACCATTTTCTTCATGATATCGGTGTTGTCCCCTTTGGGGAGCCCTATTTGAAGCGCACGGCTCAAGGCCTGATTTTGGGTGAGGACGGAGAAAAGATGTCGAAGTCGCGCGGAAATGTCGTCAATCCGTTAGAAATCATCTCGGAATATGGCGCAGATACATTGCGGGCATATATCTTGTTTATCGGAGATTATGAAATGGCGACGCCATGGAATGAAAACGGATTGAAGGGCTGTCGTCGATTTCTCGATAAAATATGGCGTCTGATCCCCAAAGTGGTCGATCGACCCGAACAGTCTGATGCGATTGAAACATCGGTCCATAAAACGATCAAAGGCGTTAACGACGATTATGAGAATTTGAAATTCAACACCGCGATCGCCAAGATGATGACGCTTGTGAATGAAATGGGTCAACTGGATCACGTTCGACGACATGATTTTGAAGTTTTGTTGAAGCTGCTCAATCCGATCGCTCCGCACCTGTGCGAAGAAGTCTGGGAAATGTTGGCACACAAGACAATGCTTGTCGCGGAGTCTTGGCCGACATTCGACCCCGAGAAATTGATTGAGGATCAAGTGGAAATCGTCATCAACATCAACGGCAAAGTCCGTGACAAGATGATGCTTGAAGTGGATGCAGATGATGCCCGGGTTACCGAGCGCGCGCTTGAACGGGAAAAAGTCAGAGAATGGATCCAAGACAAGCCGATTCGAAAAATCATCGTTGTCACAAACAAACTGATCAACATCGTGATCTAAAATCGGTAAAACACCCCTTCCAGACGTAAGATGTTTGAGAAGGGGGTTTTTTTATGAAATGCTTGGTTCGAAACGATGGTGAAGGGATCGAAGCGGTGACCCGGGTGGCATGTAGGAGGTGCGGGGCGCAAGCGGATCGCTTGATCGAGAATCGGTATGGCCAATGGGAATGCCGGGACTGCCGGGCGACCCGAGCGGATACGATGGTTTTCACCAATCGTGCAGTTTTGCCGGTCCTGCATGAACTTAGGCTTCCTTTCACGTTGTCAATGGCGCAACAAAAGGGTAGTGATTTCTTTTTGGATTGTTTGAAACACAAACGCAATGCAATGATGCTTGCAGTCTGTGGGGCGGGAAAGACCGAGATGACATTTCAAACCATCCTGTACGCATTGAACCAAGGACTAAAAATAGCGTTTGTCATTCCTAGAACCCAAGTCGTCATCGAAATCGCGAAGCGTTTGAAATTCCATTTCCCAAAGACGCGGATCGAAGCGCTTCACGCCGAGAGCAAAGCAGATGCAGGTGCGCACCTGCTGGTCTCCACCCCCCAGCAAATGATACGTTATGTGGAAGAGTTCGATTTGATGATTTTGGATGAGGCGGATGCGTTCCCCTATCAAAACGACGCTTATTTGCAGCGGCTCGTCCAACGCGCGATCAAACCTGATGGCATGTTGTTCCAAATGAGCGCGACACTGACACCACAAACACACTCGGACGCTTTCATGGTTCAACCGCAACGCTTCCATGGGTATCCATTGGATCTGCCACGTATAATCCATGTGCCGTATCTGGCAAGTACGCTTCGCCAACAGCGGCTTCCCAGACAGATCCGA
This sequence comes from Candidatus Izemoplasmatales bacterium, assembly GCA_041652855.1. Classification (GTDB taxonomy): domain Bacteria; phylum Bacillota_I; class Bacilli_A; order Izemoplasmatales; family Hujiaoplasmataceae; genus JAAYZB01. The sequence continues at coordinate 5,381 of JBAZGL010000037.1, read as the reverse complement.
CTTCAATTCGATCAGTGGCGAGACGGATGCAGGCAGGCGTTGGTGTTCGTGCCATCGATTCCTGTGGGTGAACAACTCGTGTCCATCATGAAACGACAAGGCTATAACTGCATGGGGTTTTCGAGTCATTCTCCGCATAAAGACGTGACGCTCAGGAAACTACGAGATCGCACCATTGATTTTCTGGTTACGACGACGATCATGGAACGCGGAATGACATTTCCGGGCATACAAGTCGCCATCATCCATGCTGACCACCCGATTTTCACAGATCAGGTGTTGATGCAGATATCGGGGCGTGTGGGACGTCATCAAGACGATCCGAGTGGCGATATCATCTTGTTTTCAGAACATCAAACAGTAGCGATGTCTAAACTCCGTAAGACCATTATTCGCTTCAACATGTATTCAGTGAGGACGTGAGATGCGTTGCGCGATCTGTCGGGAATTCTTTTCCATCGAACTCACGTTTCGCACTTTGTTTTGCCCGCCGAAGCTATGTGAGACATGCCAAGCATTCTTGGCCAAGGATTATGAGCACACATCATTTCCTTCTCCAGGCGGCGTGATCGACCACTATCTTCTTGTGCTTGGAAGAAGTGATTATCAGACGGATTATCTGAACGGATTCAGATTGGAAAAAGCCCTCAAAATGGCGATTTCACAGTGTAATGAAATCGATCTGATCGTGATCGTCGATGTCAATGAGTCCAGGACCATATCCGCGTGGTACCCGCTGATCGCACATTATCAGCGTGTGGTCATTTTTTCATTGGTGGATATCGATTTTTCACACACGATTCAACCGTGATTATCTCCATCATTTTTGGCAGATGCGTTTACAGTTTCGTACAGGAATGTTATAATAAACGTGTATCAAAAATTGAATAAGGAGTGATGAGAATGAAGCTTGATGTACGTGGTAAGAACGGCTTTGAAATCACAGACGCAATTCGTAACTACTTCTTGAAAAAGCTTGGGAAAATCGAAAAAGTATTTTCTGAGGAAATCGAAGCTTTTGCGGTCTGTAAGATTTACAAGGAGCTTACCAAGGTTGAGATTACGATTCCGATCAAATTCATCACCATCCGGGCTGAGGTTGAAGACAAGGACCTGTATGCCGCCATCGACAAAGCCGTGGACAAACTGGAAGCCCAGATCCGCAAGAACAAACACCGGATGAATCGCAGCCTACAGGAGAGGAGCGGTTTGAAGGAAGCCTTCACGACCGGCGATCTGAATCTGGAAGATCTCGAAAGAGAATTGATTTCACCGATCAAAAAGAAGCGTATTCAACTCGATGTGCTCTCGATGGAAGAAGCGATTACCCAAATGGAACTGCTCGGCCACGACTTCTTCATCTACCGCAACGAATCCAAAGAAGTATCGGTCCTTTATCTCCGAGAAGATGGGAAATACGGACTGATTGAGACATATTAGCTTGATGAAGTGACCTTAAAGGTCACTTTTTTTATGCGTGGGGCTGATAATACAGTTGTATCTATGGGGTCATTTATGGTATCATAAGATGATAGACTCGAGGTGACATATTCATGTTCAAACTATTCGATCCAAATAAAAAAACGCTGAAGAGACTCGAAAAAATAGCCGATCAGGTATTATCGTTGTCCGATCAGTTCGCGGCTTTGAGCGACGAGGAACTTCAAGCGAAGACGGATGAATTCCGTCAACGTTATCAAGCAGGCGAAACACTCGATTCGCTGCTTGTCGAAGCTTTCGCGACGGTGCGCGAAGCATCGACGCGCGTGACCGGAATGACCCCTTTCAAAGTGCAAGTCATGGGTGCAGCTGTGATTCATGAAGGCAATATCGCAGAAATGAAGACCGGCGAAGGCAAAACCTTGACCGCCGTCATGCCGGCATATCTCAATGCGATTACCGGCGATGGTGTTCATATCGTCACGGTCAACGAATACCTTGCAGGCCGTGAAGTGAACGGCGAAATCGGTGATTTATTCCGGTTTCTAGGACTGACCGTCGGCTTGAACATCCGGGATCTCACTTCTGAAGAGAAACGAGAAGTATATCAATCGGATGTGCTGTATTCCACCAACAACGAACTGGGGTTCGATTATTTGCGGGACCATATGGTCATCTACAAGGAAGCGATTGTCCAGCGAGCGCTCAATTTTGCGATCATTGATGAAGTTGACTCCATTCTGGTCGATGAAGCGCGGACACCGCTCATCATTTCCGGTGGCGAGAAAAACACTGCTGACCTTTACAAACAAGCCAATTATTTCGTCATTCGTCTGCAAAATGAAGAGGATTATTTCATTGACATCAAGGATAAATCAATCAGTCTGACAGAAACGGGCATCAAGAAAGCTGAAGCCTTCTTCAATCTGGAAAACCTGTATGACGTCGCCAACGTCTTATTGTTGCACCATATCAACAACGCGCTCAGAGCCAACTATATCATGTCAAAAGACATCGATTACGTGGTCCAGGAGGGCAAAGTGATTATCGTTGACTCCTTTACCGGTCGTTTGATGCATGGTCGTCAGTTCTCCGAAGGCTTGCATCAAGCCCTTGAAGCCAAAGAAGCCGTCGAAATCAAAAAAGAAACGACGGTCCTCGCGACCATCACATTCCAGAATTTCTTCCGGATGTATCGGAAACTATCCGGTATGACAGGTACTGCGAAGACGGAAGAAGAAGAATTTCATAACATCTACAATATGTTCGTAGTGGAAATCCCGACGAACGTACCGGTTATCCGAATTGATGACAACGACTTGATTTTCGCTTCCATGGAGGCGAAATACAAAGCGCTTGCGGATGAGATCGACCGCCGCCATCGTTTGGGACAGCCGATGTTGGTCGGTACGATATCGATTGAAAGTTCGGAGTTGTTGTCATCGCTACTAAGACGCAAAGGCGTCAAGCATGATGTGCTCAACGCCAAACAACATGAACGCGAGGCTGAAATCGTCGAAAAAGCGGGACGGATGGGCATGGTCACGATTGCGACCAACATGGCCGGTCGGGGAACCGACATCAAGCTTGGGCCTGGAGTTCGTGAGTTGGGCGGTCTTGCCGTGATCGGCACCGAACGTCACGAATCGCGGCGTATCGACAATCAGTTGCGCGGGCGAAGCGGACGTCAGGGAGACCCAGGATATTCCCGTTTCTTCCTTTCTGCGGATGACGATCTCTTGAGGCGTTTTGGCGGCGACCGATTCAAACGCATGATCTCGATGATCACGATGACCAAAGGATCCGATACCGAACAACCGCTTGATTACGGGATGTTTTCTAAATTGGTCCTTAGGGCGCAACACCAGATTGAAGGTAACAACTTCGACCGTCGGAAAACGGTGCTGCAATATGACGAAGTGTTACGTCGTCAGCGCGAAATCATCTATCAACAACGCACTGATGTCTTGTTTTTGGAATCGATTGAGGATTCGACGCATCAGATGATCGAAACCACGCTGTCTCGTGTGGTTCGCGAGCATGAGGAAGATCGAAAAGTCTTATTCGAGACATTGCAAAAGTATTTCGTGAAAGATGTCATCGATCCCAAAATCATCGCCAGCGAAACCAACGTCCTCGAATATGTGTTGGATCAATATCACAAGGAAGTTCAAAATAAGATCGCGATGACCAATAAGCAGATTTACAACGACTTCCTCAAAGCCATCACGCTCCGGGTTGTAGATACCTATTGGGTGCGCCATATCGACGCCATGAGCGAACTCAGGCAAGCGGTCACGCTTCAGAGCTATGGACAAATCAACCCTTTGCGTGAATACCAGGAGCATGGTTTCGAGATGTTTGAAACGATGATCGCCAATATTCAAAACGACGTGACCCGCTTTGTGCTCAAAGCACAAGTGCGTCAAAACACCGAGCGCGTCCAAGTGGCCAAACCGATGCAAACGATTTCGGGAAAAGAAGACGATTCCCGTAAGCGTCAACCGGTCAAAAACACTTCCGCTAAGGTCGGCAGAAATGATCCCTGTCCGTGTGGAAGCGGGAAAAAATACAAACATTGTCATGGGCAGAACGCCTAAGTCTTGATAGGAGAATCGATGAATCATTTGGAGTTGAAGTCGGTCTTAGCTGATTGTCGCAGTCGCTTTGGTGCGCTTGCGGAAACGGTATCGATCGAAAAGGAAAAACATAAACTGCAGACATTGGAACAGAAGACGCTCGCGCCTGATTTTTGGTCTGACCAAAAAACGGCGCAGCGCGTGTTCTCGGAACAAAACGCAATCAAGGCGATTGTAGCCAAATATCAAAAAATCCAAAACAATCTGGAGACGCTTGAACTCATGTATGAGCTCGCCTTGGTCGATGAGGAAACCGATTTGACCGAAGCCGAAGCCTTGTTGCGGGAGTTCGATCAGGATGTGGAGAATCTGACCATCCAGGTTTTGCTTGACAAGCCTTATGACAAGTTGAACGCCATCCTTGAGTTTCACCCGGGAGCCGGGGGAACAGAAAGCCAAGATTGGGCCGCGATGCTCTTGAGAATGTATCTGAGATGGGCAGAAGCCGAAGGCTACAAAACCCAAGTACTCGATTATCTCGATGGCGAGGAGGCGGGGCTCAAATCGGCAACCATCCTGGTCTCCGGCCATAACGCGTACGGCTATCTCAAGGCGGAATCGGGTGTTCATCGCTTGGTTCGAATTTCCCCATTCGATGCCTCGGGCAGACGCCACACATCATTCGCATCGGTGTCGGTCGTTCCAGAAATCGATGATACGATCGAGGTGGAGATCAACGAGCAAGATTTGAAAATCGACACCTATCGATCGAGCGGCAACGGCGGTCAAGGTGTGAATACGACGGATTCTGCCGTCCGCATCACCCATTTGCCCACGAAAGTCGTCGTGACGTGCCAAAATGAACGCAGCCAACTTCAAAATCGTGAGACGGCCATGCGTGTCTTGCGCGGAAAATTGTATCAACTCGAACTGGAGCGGAAGCAACAAGAACTCGACGAATTGTCGACGACGAACGTTCAAAACGCTTTTGGGAGCCAGATTCGCTCCTATGTCTTTCATCCCTACTCCATGGTCAAAGATCACCGGACGAATGCGGAGACAGGCAATATCGCCGCTGTGATGAACGGGGATCTCGATTTCTTTATCCATGCCTATTTGATCAAGTCGAAGGAATAGCATATGATGAAACCTCGAAAAATCCGGCGAATCACCTTTTTGGAACAATGGTTCTTTCTAACCCTCGGTGTGTTGATCATGGCCGTGGCGTTTTACTTTTTCGTCATTCCTTCCGGGATTGTCGTAGGCGGAGTGACGGGCATCGCGATGATCATTTCCCGTTATCTCTCCTGGTTGCCGATTTCGGGGTATGCCTTCATCTTCAATATGGTTTTTTTGGTACTG
>JBAZGL010000036.1:0-8855 GCA_041652855.1 Candidatus Izemoplasmatales bacterium | reverse complement strand
CTGGAGATACCAACTGGATTCGCTTGGGATATAGCGATACAGCAGTAGGGACAAGCTATGGTCCGTCGAACAACAAATCCCTCGCCTTCTTGATTCGCCCGATTGATGCTTTGATGGGCGCTGAATGGCGATTGGATCTTGGAGTGCCCACAACGGGCGGCGAACCTATCATGTATGATGGAGCGATTTATGGTTTCTTCATCTATGAGAGCGACACCTACATCCAATTTGTCGCCGTGAAACAAGAGCATATCGTCCCAAGCGATCGCTTGAAGGCGATTCAGGATATCCGTTCTGCCATTCCTTCGCGTCATGAAGAAGGCGACATCGCTTTGCCGCTGACGCATGACAATGTGACCGGCGATATCGTATGGTCTTCGACCAATCCATCAGTGATTGCCATCAACGGCGATGTAACATTCCCAGAAACCGACACGGTCGTCACACTATCTGCGACATTCTTTGTCGGCGCAGAGGAAATCACCGTCACACGTGACGTGCTCGTGATCGGACAGATCAAGATCGTCCTGCAAGTGGATGATGTATTGAATGATGGCATCCATGGCGATATCTTCAATGTCGAAGGCGTCGTCCTTAGCGGTGGGTACAATACCGTCGGCGGTTTGTCGGATATCTTCTTACAAGACAAAACGACCGGTAGCATCATCATCGTGCAAAACTTGATGGGGCTTGGAGTAGACTTCAACATCGGTGATTTGATTGAACTCAGCGGATCGCTCGTCATTGACAGCAATATCGATGGCAACGAATACGGCAAGAAATTTATCCAATACGATACGAATCTCGTTGTGGAAGAAGTGAATTTCGGCATCTTGGATTACAAGACCAACGCGATTGTCGTTGATACTCATGAAAATGCCGTATTGCTATTTGATAAAACAGCATTGGTATTTGGTGCGGTATATTACATCGGTGGCGACACATTCTATTTCAACTGCACATCGAGCACTTATAGCGCAACAGGTAGCCTTAACGCGCGTTTCCACTTGAACCCTGCAGCAGCGGGTATTAGTGATATTCGTTATGGTACAAAGACGATGGTCATCAATGATTCCGGAAGCCGTGCAAACATCGGCGAGAACTGGGTTGAGGATATTCTCGGAATCAATGGAAGCAATTATCCTGGAATTGGTTATCCTGGATTTGAGTATCATGGTGGTTTCTACGCCGTTTTGAAAAATGGTTCAGCTTCCTATTATTATTGGACCCTTCTCTCTGTGGATGACTTTGAGTGGGAGACTGACTCAGAAAAAGTCGCTCGCGAACTGGACGAACTGATTCCTGCGAATATCACAGGTGGCGATCTCGATTTGCCGACGACACATGACCTCGTGACGGGAATCATTACTTGGAGCAGCAATAAACCCGACGTGATTTCGATTGCGGGCGATGTGACCTACGGCAGCGAAGATGTTGTGGTCACCCTGACTGCGACATACGTGGTTGATGGACTCGAATATACAACCGACATTGTCATCAATGTTTTAGCGCTTCCCGTGATGAGTGTTACGCAAGTGCTGGCTTCAGCTACTGATGGCGAAGTTGTGAAAGTCAAAGGTATCGTAGTCGGGTTCCACTGGAATGGCTCTAGCACTGTCAACGCAGCCACGAACGGAATCATTCTGAAAGATGCGACCGGCAATGATGTGTTATACGTTGTGGGTTTATACGGAGAATACGGCTCTACGCGAGCAGTATATGTGGTGGGTGAAGGTGAAGATGCTCACACGCTTGCGCTTGGCGACGAAATTGAGTTCAGCGCCACATACGGTATTGCCACTACTACAGGACATGCGGGCAGAAAGACATTGACCATCGCCTCGGCTGCAGCTGCGAATATGCAGATCAAAAACACCGAAGTGGCGTATACGTTTGATACGGCTTCCGCAGTAGTCATTGACAGTGACGAAGATCTGTTAGCGGTCGCCGAAGGGCTTGAGTATGGAAAACTCTACAAACTTGAAGGCGCATTTTGCTTCCGCGCTTCCGCGACTGCTTATGGAACCGGCGTGAATATGGTTCCCTCATTCGCCAACGCGGAAATTGCTGATTTCAACGAGATTGTGACCTGGGAAGTATCTCGCCCACAACGTTTCAGTTTCAAGTTTGATGGCAATGTTCCCAACTTGGGAGACGCATGGTGGGAAACTATGCTGAACATCACGAGCTCCAACTTTGGTGGAACGGCATTGGATGGACATATGTATGATGCATCAAGCTATATTTACTTCTATATCGGAAATGCACTTCCAACTGCCGCTGCTGCAAATGGTTATATCCAATTGGTCATTCTTGATTCGGAGCATATCAACGTCACAAGAATTCTCCCTTAAGCATCAATCAGATTCATTCAGTTTTTAAGTAATCTAAGTATCGTTTCCATCGTGGTCGGGCAGGGTTTGTGATAGAACCCTGCCCTCCTCGGTGAGGTTTTCGACCAAAAAAGTGTTATTTGTGTGTCAAAAAACACGAATAGTCAGCTGTTGCAAGCATATTCTAGGGTTAGAAGGAGATTGCTTTGAAATCAATTGTGATAGGCGTAATCGGCGCCGATGTACATGCTGTAGGTAACAAAATCATTGATTATACATTACAAAATGCTGGATATAACGTCATCAATATCGGTGTTTTATCCTCTCAAGAAGACTTCATCAATGCCGCAATCGAAACCGATGCGAAAATGATTCTCGTATCTTCTTTGTATGGCCATGGCGAGATAGATTGTCGTGGCATGCGCGACAAGTGCATTGAAGCGGGCATCGGCAATATAATATTATATGTCGGCGGTAATATCGTGGTTGGAAAACAAAATTTTGACGAAGTGCGTCGTCGTTTTATTGAGATGGGTTTCAACCGTGTGTATGCACCGGGGACGCCAATTGAGAAAGCACTTAAGGATATTCGGGAAGACTTGGGCGACTGATATGGCCAGTTATTTGTTGATTGATTTTGGGTCAACGTTCACGAAACTGACCGCTGTTGATTCATCCATCGGTGATGTGATTGGTTCGGCTTCTCACTTCACGACGGTGGATACCGACATTACGGAAGGATATCAAAACGCGTTGAACCAACTGTACCACAACATCGGCCATCACATATCTTTCGACCACACGATCGCGTGTTCTTCCGCTGCCGGAGGACTCAAGATGGCAGCCATCGGGCTGGTTCAAGAGTTGACGGTCGAAGCGGCAAAACGCGTGTGTCTGGGTGCGGGAGCAAAAGTTGACCTCGTGTTTTCACATCATCTGACGAATGCGGAAGTTGCATCGATCACCAAACAGAAAATCGACATTATCCTCCTGGCAGGGGGGGCAGACGGTGGTAACACCGAATGTGTCTTGTATAATGCAAGAAAACTCGGCGAAGCGGAAATCGGAATCCCGATTGTTTACGCCGGGAATAAGTCCTGCCAAGACGATATTGCCGATATCTTTACGCATTATGGCATCGATGGATACATGTGTGAGAATGTGATGCCAAAAGTTAACGTGTTGAATATCAAAAGCGCGAGAGACCAGATTCGCGAGATATTCTTGAAAAAGATCATCGTAGCCAAAGGCATCAAGAAAATCGAAAGTCAAATCGATCAGGTCGTATTGCCCACACCCGAAGCGGTGTTGCGCGCATCCGAATTGCTTGCCAAAGGCTATCTTCATGAATCAGGGCTCGGCGACATTGTACTTGTCGATATCGGAGGCGCGACGACCGACATGTACTCCATGTGTAATGCGACCAATCGCTCCGATGTCATCTTGCACGGCCTGGAAGAACCGTTTGCGAAACGAACGGTCGAGGGGGATCTGGGAATGCGTTACTCGGCTCCAGGCATCATCAAATCTCTTTCCAGAGAAGAGATCGAATTCATCAATCAAGATAAAGGCGTTGACATCGTCGAAGCGGTGCAATATCGTTATGATCATGTGTCGACCATCCCGGAAGACGACCGCGACGAATTCATCGATCAGCTTCTCGCGGAGATGTGCGCGTATCAAGCGATGCAACGGCACGTCGGACGAATCGAAGAAGTATTGACACCGATGGGCAAAGTATATAATCAGGTAGGCAAAGACTTGAGCGAAGTGGCATATGTCATCGGTACGGGCGGGGTCATCATCAAGTCGAAAAAGGCGCGTGAGATACTCGTTAAAACGACCAACGTCCTACATAGCTATCTTGAACTGCGCCCGACCAATCCGGAGTTTCTTATAGACAAGTTGTATATTCTCGCAGCCATGGGCTTGTTATCACAGCACGATCCGGCCTTGGCGCTCCAAATAATGAAAAAGCATCTGATGACAGTTTAGAAAAGGGATAGACCGATGGAATTAAAAAACAAGAAGTGGACGGAAGCAGAATTTTTAGAAGAACGGGAAAAAGTACTGAAGACGTGGCCAACCGGAGATGATCCAGCCCTCAATTTGGACGTGGCTCTGGAATTTCTGAGAACTGTGCCGCGATCAAAGAATTTTGCCTTGAAACTTAGCAAGGCAAAGAAGGACTGCCGCACAATGATTCAACCGCGTGCAGGCGTTCCGGTTCTTGAAGAACATATCAAATTGATGAAATATCTCGAAGATTCAGGGGCGGATTTCTTACCGTCGACCGTAGACAGCTATACGCGGCAAAACCGTTATCTCGAAGCGCAAAGAGGTATGATCGAAAGCAAGCAGATCGGTCGTGCGCTCTTGAATGGTTTTCCGGTAGTCAATCATGGCGTCTCCGGTTGCAAAGCGGTATATGAATCAGTGCATGTCCCCTTGCAGGCGCGACATGGAACGCCCGATGCCCGACTCATGGCCGAGATCATCCATGCATCTGGGTGGACATCCAATGAAGGGGGCGGGATCTCCTATAACATTCCTTACGCCAAATCGGTGTCGCTAGAGACCAGTATCTTGCATTGGCAATACTGCGATCGCCTCGTCGGATTTTATGAGGATCGTGGCATCTCCATCAACCGCGAACCGTTCGGGCCATTGACCGGAACCTTGGTGCCACCGTGTATTTCGAACACCGTGGCCATCATCGAAGCCTTGCTGGCCGCAGAACAAGGTGTGAAGAATATCACCGTAGGTTATGGCGTCGGCGGCAACCTTATTCAGGATGTCGCGGCAGTGCAAACATTGCAAAACCAAACGGAAATCTATTTGCATCGTTTTGGATATAAAGATGTTGTCGTTTCGACTGTTCTGCATCAATGGATGGGTGGATTCCCGGCAGACGAATCACAGGCGATGGCGCTCATATCGCTCAGTTCGACGATCGCTTCATTGGCAAATGCGACGAAAATGATCACGAAAACGCCTCATGAGTCGATTGGCATTCCGACGATGGAGGCCAATGGAATGGGAATCAAGGCGTCGAAATTCATCGTCAACCTCCTTCATCGCCAGTTTATGAGCGAAAGTGCGAAACTGGCTCAAGAACGGCATCAAATCGAACGTGAAGTCGACAGCTTAATGCGCTTCGTGTTGGATGCGGGCCAAGGCGATATTGCCAAAGGCGTGGTGGTGGCTTTTGAACAAGGGTTGTTGGAGATTCCTTTCGCACCCAGCAAATACAACATGGGAAAGGTATTACCTGCACGTGATAATGAAGGAAACATCCGTTTTTTGGAGTTCGGCAATCTCGGATTCACAGAAGAGATCAAAGATTTTCATCGGGAAAAGATACAAGAACGCGCACGTTTTGAAAGCCGCGCCGTTTCGTTCCAACTTACTGTGGATGACGTATATTCCGTCAGCATGGGCCAACTAATCGGGAGACCAAAGAGGTAAAAAACAAGCATAACTATGAAAATCAAAAAAATCTATTTGAGTAAGTCATTCACAGGTTTTTATTTTGATGACCAAAAAGCCATCAAAAGCGGCGCAATCAACGATGGGTTTTTCTATTCGGGTGAGACGCAGATTGAAGGATTTTCGCAAGTCCGTCAGAAAGGCGAGGCGATATCGATTCAATTGGTTTTGGAAAATGGCATGATCGGCTACGGCGATTGTGCAGCAGTCCAATATTCCGGTACCGGAGGCAGAGATCCTTTGTTTTTGGCGGAGGACTATATTCCCTACATTCAACAACATCTCGTACCCCAACTCATGATGGAAGACATCGGACTATTCAGACCTTTGGCAGAAAAATACGATCATATGTCGATTGACGGCAAACGCCTCCATACAGCGATTCGCTACGGGATTACCCAGGCATTGCTCAGCGCGACTGCAGCATATCATCAATTGACGATGGCGGAAATTGTCCGTAAAGAATATGGCATCCACGACACCGTGTATCAAGCGGTTCCCGTATTCGCACAAAGCGGGGATGACAGATATGTCAATGTGGACAAGATGATTTTGAAGGAAGCGGATGTACTGCCGCACGGGCTCATCAACAACATCCCGCAGAAACTGGGTAAACAGGGTGAGATTCTGCTTGAATACGTGAAATGGCTTCGAGATCGCATCTTGAAATATCGTATACGAGATGACTATTTTCCTGTCTTACATCTCGATGTCTATGGTACAATAGGAATTGCCTTCAACAATGACATCGATCGAATCATCGCATATCTACTGACGCTTGAAGCGGCTGCCCAACCTTTCAGAATCCGGATCGAAGGACCCATCGATGCCGGCGAACGCGAAGGAACGATGCAATATTTGAAGATTTTGACCGAAAGACTTGAGGCGGTTGATTCGAATATGGAAATCGTCGCGGATGAATGGTGCAACACACTCGAGGACATCATATATTTCGCGGATAATCGCGCCGGGAAGATGCTTCAAATCAAAACGCCAGATCTCGGCGGCGTCAACAACATCATCGAAGCGATCCTCTATTGTAATCAGCGGAAGATCGGCTCATATTGTGGCGGGACGTGCAATGAAACCAACGTTTCAGCGGAGACGACGACCCATATCGCAATCGCTTGTTACGCGGACCAATGCTTGGCAAAACCGGGAATGGGTGTCGATGAAGGATATATGATCGTCAAAAATGAAATGAACCGCGTTCTTGCCCGGGCAAATGATCATTAAGGAGCAATAACCATGAAGATTGGCATAGCTGGAACTCTTGAATCGAACGATGTTCTCATCACCGTTCGCGAAAGCGACACGCTCAAGATTGATATCCACAGCGTTGTCGATCTTCTTTTTCATGACCAAATTGATGCGGTCATCCGCAAAACTTTGGCGGAAAAGAAAATCGATAAGATTTAAGTTTTGTGCGAAGATCGCGGGGCCTTGGATTATACCATCCGTGCGAGACTATTGACCGCCCTCAAGAGAATGGAGGCCGTATGAACCGAAGTTATTTATTCGTACCGGGCAACAACCCATCCATGATTCAGACCGCCGATGTGTTTGGCGCGGATGCGGTCATTTTTGATTTGGAAGACAGTGTCCATGTGAATGAGAAGGATAACGCCCGGAGTCTCGTCCATGATTACCTCACAGCGCATCCGGTACTACCAAAGAAGGTTGTCATTAGGATTAACGCGATGAATACACCTTTTTTTGAAGCGGATTTGAATCACGTGTTATCAGATCGGATCGATGCTATCTTGTTGCCCAAAGCACGGCGTGACGATATCGTGCTTCTCAAAGATATCATGACACAGATCGCCTCGAAGAAGCGATTGAAGAAACCTGTCAAAATCATCGCGCTCGTCGAATTGGCCAGCTCACTTTTGGAAGTCGAATCCATTGTGGCTATCGATGGCGTCGAAGGCGTTTTGTTCGGCGCGGAAGATTTTGCAAGCGATATGGAAATCAAACGGACTGAGGCCGGAGAAGAAATCTTCTATCCTCGGGCACGGATCGCATGTGCGTGCAAGGCGTATGGCATCGAAGCCATCGATACGCCTTATACCGACGTATTGAATGATGAAGGATTGATTCAGGATGCCTTGAAGGCACAAGGATTGGGAATGACAGGAAAAGCCGCAATCCATCCACGGCAAATCGAAGCGATTCATAGCGTGTTTTCTCCGTCGAAAGATCAGATTCTTTGGGCAAGAAAAGTTTTGCATGCGCTCAAGGAAGCTAAAGACAAAGAGTTGGGTGTATTCAGTCTGGATGGAAAGATGATTGACAAGCCCATCATTTCTCGGGCAAAAACCATCATTCACAAAGCACAAGTCTATGGTTTGGTGAATCAAGATGAATAATCGTTTGGGACGCAAGGTGTGCCATCCAAAACCACCCTTTACCGGAAGTGAATCGTATCGCGACCGACAACGCTCACTGATTTCAGAGAAAACGCAAAACGCACAACCGCAATTCATCACATCTTTGGATCAAGCTTTTGATCTCCTCCACATAGAAGATCATATGACTTTGTCGTTCCATCATCATCTCCGCTCAGGTGATTTTCTCATCAACCAGGTGGCAGATTTGTTGATTCACAAAGGGATCTCCGCCATTCATCTTGCGCCGAGTTCCATTTTTCCGCAATACCTTCTCGGTCCGCTGATCGAGAAAGGCATCGTGCACAACCTGTATACGAGTTATCTGAATGGTCCGTTGTCCCAACAAATCCGATCCAGGAAACTGAAAGGCAACCTCATCATGCAGACTCATGGCGGCCGCGCACGCGCGATCGAGAGCGGCGAGCTCCAGATCGATGTCGCATTTCTTTCCTGTCCGGTTGTGGATCGAGAAGGCAATGGCAGCGGCGCGTTCGGTCAGAGTGCTTGTGGGACGCTCGGGTATGCGCTGAGCGACATGTTATATGCCAAAAAAGTCGTGCTCGTCACAGACACGATTGTGGATCGGTTGGATCGGTTCCAATTTGAGGGTCGTTATGTCGATATGGTCGTCCAAATTCCTTCC